>NZ_LZJJ01000108.1:0-10131 GCF_001667625.1 Mycobacterium sp. E1715 | reverse complement strand
CGGCCGCTGATCCGCAGCGCCACCGGGACGGGGCGGCATGTTGCCGGGCGAAGCGCCGGGACGCGGCGCACCGGGCCGGGGCGCCCCGGGGCGGGGCACCGGGCGCGGGATCGGCCGGTCGACGGGCTGCGCGGACGAGAACGGGTTGTTGCCGACGCGCGGGGTGCGCACGCCGGGCTTCGGCGCCGGACCGGGGCGCGGACCCGGCGTCATGCCGGGTTGGGGTCCGGGCTGGCCGGCCGGCTGGCCGGGCGCGGGCGGCTTTGGCTGCCCGGGCTGTCCCGGTGAGGGGCGGCCGGGCACCGGCCCGGGACGGGCCGGCGCTTCGGTGGGCGCGGCCGGCGCGTTCGGCCGTCCCGGGGGTGCGCCCCGACGCGGCCGCAAGTCCAAGCGGGCGAAACGCGCCGAATACGAGAACATGCAGGCGCCGGTCGTCGGCGGCGTGCGGTTGCCGCACGGCAACGGCGAGACGATCCGGCTGGCCCGCGGCGCGTCGCTCTCCGACTTCGCCGACAAGATCAACGCCAACCCGGCCTCGCTGGTGCAGGCGTTGTTCAATCTCGGCGAGATGGTGACGGCCACCCAATCGGTCGGCGACGAGACGCTCGAGCTGCTGGGCAGCGAGATGAACTACGTCGTCCAGGTCGTCAGCCCGGAGGACGAGGACCGCGAGCTGCTGGAGTCGTTCGACCTGACCTACGGCGAGGACGAGGGCGGCGAGGAAGACCTGCAGACCCGGCCGCCGGTGGTGACCGTGATGGGTCACGTCGACCACGGTAAAACGCGGCTGTTGGACACGATCCGGAACGCCAGCGTGCGTGAGGCCGAGGCCGGTGGCATCACCCAGCACATCGGCGCCTACCAGGTCTCGGTCGACCTCGACGGCAACGAGCGGCTGATCACCTTCATCGACACCCCGGGTCACGAGGCGTTCACCGCCATGCGTGCCCGCGGCGCGAAGGCGACCGACATCGCCATCCTGGTGGTCGCCGCCGACGACGGCGTGATGCCGCAGACGGTGGAGGCCATCAACCACGCGCAGGCGGCCGACGTGCCGATCGTGGTGGCCGTCAACAAGATCGACAAGGAGGGCGCCGACCCGGCCAAGATCCGGGCACAGCTCACTGAATACGGTTTGGTGGCCGAGGATTTCGGTGGCGACACGATGTTCGTCGACATCTCGGCGAAGGAGGGCACGAACATCGAAGCGCTCGAAGAGGCGGTGCTGCTGACCGCCGACGCGGCCCTGGACCTGCGGGCCAACCCCGACATGGAGGCCCAGGGCGTGGCGATCGAGGCGCACCTGGACCGCGGCCGCGGCCCGGTCGCGACGGTGCTGGTGCAGCGCGGCACGCTGCGCGTCGGCGACTCGGTGGTGGCCGGCGACGCGTACGGTCGGGTTCGCCGCATGGTCGACGAGCACGGCGACGACGTCGAGGAGGCGTTGCCGTCGCGGCCGGTGCAGGTCATCGGCTTCACGTCGGTCCCGGGCGCCGGTGACAACTTCCTGGTCGTCGACGAAGACCGCATCGCTCGCCAGATCGCCGACCGGCGCAGCGCCCGCAGGCGCAACGCGCTGGCGGCGCGGTCCCGCAAGCGCATCAGCCTGGAGGACCTGGACTCGGCGCTGAAGGAAACCAGCCAGCTGAACCTGATCCTCAAGGGCGACAACGCCGGTACGGTCGAGGCGCTCGAGGAGGCCCTGATGGGCATCCAGGTCGACGACGAGGTGGAACTGCGCGTCATCGACCGTGGCGTCGGTGGCATCACCGAAACCAACGTCAACCTGGCGTCGGCGTCGGACGCGGTGATCATCGGGTTCAACGTGCGCGCCGAGGGCAAGGCGACGGAGCTGGCCAACCGCGAGGGTGTGGAGATCCGCTACTACTCGGTGATCTACCAGGCGATCGACGACATCGAGAAGGCCTTGCGCGGCATGCTCAAGCCGATCTACGAGGAGCAGGAGCTGGGTCGCGCCGAGATCCGCGCGATCTTCCGGTCCTCCAAGGTCGGCATCATCGCCGGCTGCATGATCAGCTCCGGGGTGGTGCGGCGCAACGCGAAGGCCCGCTTGTTGCGGGACAACGTCGTGGTCACCGAGAACCTCACGATCAACTCGCTGCGCCGGGAGAAGGACGACGTGACCGAGGTGCGCGAGGGCTTCGAGTGCGGTATGACGCTGGGCTACTCCGACATCAAGGAAGGCGACATCATCGAGTCCTACGAGCTCGTGCAGAAGGAGCGCGCCTGACCGCCGCCGCCGACGATGCAGAACGAAGTGATGAGGAGAAGGCGGTGAATTCATAATGGCCGACCCCGCCCGGGCGCGCCGACTGGCCAAACGCATCAACACGATCGTCGCATCGGCGATCGAATTCGAGATCAAGGATCCGGGGCTCGACGGGGTGACCATCGTCGACACGAAGGTCACCGCCGACCTGCACGATGCGACGGTGTTCTACACCGTGATGGGCCGCACCCTGGACGACGAGCCGGACTACGCCGCCGCGGCGGCCGCGCTGGAGCGGGCCAAGGGCGCGCTGCGCACCATGGTGGGGGCGGGCACCGGTGTGCGCTTCACGCCGACCCTGACCTTCAACCGCGACACCACGTTGGACACCGTGCAGCGGATGGACGAGTTGCTGGCGCGCGCCCGCGCCGCGGACGCGGACCTGGCGCGCGTCCGATCGGGTGCCAAGCCGGCCGGGGATGCCGATCCTTACCGTCCCAGCGGGGCAAGCGACGAGGACACCGGTGACGGCGACCGACGCGAAGACTGAGCTGTCCCGCGCCGCGGCAGCCGGGGCACGCGTCGACGCCCGCGGCGCGGTCGAATTGCTTTCCGCCGCCGAAACCATCGCGGTGGTCGCCCACGTCCACCCCGACGCCGACACCATCGGCGCCGGGCTGGCGCTGGCCTTGGTGCTGGACAAGTGCGGCAAAAGCGTCGAGGTCGGTTTCGCCGAGCCCGCGACGCTGCCCGAGTCGCTGGCCTCGCTGCCCGGCTGTGGATTGCTGGTGGCCGCGGATGCGATGCGGCGCGACGTCGATTTGGTTGTCACCGTTGACGTTCCGAGCGTCAAGCGGCTCGGCGCGCTGAGCGAGCTGGCCGGTCCGGGCCGCGAATCGCTGGTGATCGACCACCACGCCTCCAACGAGCTGTTCGGCACCGCGAACTTCGTTGACGTGTCGGCGGATTCGACCACGATGTTGATCGCCGACATCCTCGACGCCTGGGACAAGCCGATCGAACCGGACGTCGCGCACTGCATCTATGCCGGGCTGACCACCGACACCGGGTCCTTCCGCTGGGCCACCGCCCGCGCCCTTCGGCTGGCGGCCCGGCTGGTGGAGGCGGGCGTGGACAACGCGGCGATCAGCCGGACGCTGATGGACAGCCACCCCTTCGACTGGCTGCCGCTGCTCTCCCGCGTGCTGGGCTCCGCGCACCTGCTGCCCGACGCCGCCGGTGGTCGGGGGCTGGTGTATGCGGTTGTCCGACACCAGGATTGGATCAGTTCGCGTCCCGAGGAAGTCGAGAGCATCGTCGACATCGTGCGCACCACGCAGCAGGCGGAGGTGGCCGCGGTGTTCAAGGAGGTCGACCCGCTGCAGTGGTCGGTGTCGATGCGGGCCAAGGCCGAGGTGGACCTGGCGGCGGTCGCGTCCGCGTTCGGCGGGGGCGGTCACCGGCTGGCCGCCGGCTATTCGACGAGCGGCCCGATCGAGGACGCGGTGGCTTCGCTGCGCAGTGCCCTGGGCTAGGACGCCGTTGGGCTAGAACGCCCAGCTGCCCGCGCGCTGCAGCACGAATCCGTGGTCGCCGCTGGTGGTGTCCAGGCAGGCCACCAGGTTGTCGGCGCCGACGGCGCACGTGACGTTCAGGTACGTCAGCTTCTGGCCCACTCCGAGCAACTTGCCGCCCGGGGGAAGGGCCGCGGGGTTGCCGTCGCATCCGCCGTAGGACATGCGGCTCAATTGGTAGCCCGGCCCCTTGAACTCAGCGGAACCCACCAGGCAGTCGCCCGGGTGCGGGCGCCCGCCGAGGACGGGAACGTCGTCGATCCCGGGCATGTCGCCCTTGCACTTGATGTCCTGTGACGGCTGCGGCGCGGGCGCCGGCCCGCCGTAGAAGTCGCACGCCAGCGAGTACGGGGTGGAGAAACTGATTCGGGGCGGGGTGCCCGGCCCGGAGCTGGCCACGTAGCCGTCCGCCGGGACCGGGGCGAAACCGTCCAGGCTGGGAAAGCCCGCCGGTGGCAGCGCGGCCGCGCGCGGCAACGCGGGCCCCGCGAGCGCGAACGCGAGCGCCAGAGCGCCCACCAGGACCCTCACGGTGACGTCGACGACCGTACGCATCAGCTGATCGTATGGGTTGACCTCAGTTCACCCATAAACCAGCGGCGATCAAAACGGACCCGAGGGCCATGACCAGGCCTAATGCCGGCCATTTCCACATCCCGGGGCGTCGGCGAGCACCCGCGACCAGCGCCCCGACGCATGACACCAGCAGTCCCCCGGCTATTCCGGCGACGATGACGACCGTCCCGGCGAAGGTGCGGTGGACGAAGTGGGTGACACCCGGGCTGTCGCAGTTATCGCTGCATATCGGCAGCATCAACCACATCGAGGACAACAATGCCAAGGCGAATGCCCCGGCACTGACCACCAGCTGCACGACGAAGAGCAGCACGGTCGCGACGGTGTCCGCGGTCGCTCGTCCGCGCCGCTGAGGCGGCGGGAATTGCGTCATCAGTTCGGCCGCTAACGGACCTGGGCCCGGCCGCGCTGCAGCACCGCCTCGCGGTTGGCGGCGATGTCGTCGCCACTGGTCCGGAAGCGGCGGGCCGCCATCGCCTCCTGCCACAAGCCCGCGCTGGTCTGCGCGTCGTCGATCCGGTGATAGGACGCCAGCAGCGCCCGCACCGCGTCCTGGTTGTTGCCGACGATCGACGCGGCCACGGCGCGGGCGGTGCCCAACAGCGCCTCGTGCGGCACCACCTCGGTCACCAGCCCGGCGCGCAGCGCGTCGGCCGCCGACAGGTAGTCCCCGGTCATGCTCATGCGCCGGGCCAGGCCGACGCCCACCTTCTGCGGCAGCCGCACGCTCAGCCCCCAGGTGGGCAGCAGGCCCACGCGGGCGTGGGTGTCGGCGAACCGGGCGTTCTCCGAGGCGATCAGGATGTCGCAGTACAGGGCCAGCTCCAGTCCGCCGGTCACCGCGGCGCCGTTGATCGCACCGATGACCGGCTTGCTCAGCGGTGGCCACCGCGGGGAGATGTCCGGAAGAGCCGAGGAACCCCCCAGCTCCTTGAGGTCCAGGCCCGCGCAGAACACCGGGTCGGTGCCGGTGACGATGATGACGTCGACGTCGTCGTCGGTTTCCGCGTCGGCGAGGGCCCCGAAGAACCGATCCCGCAGCGCGGAGGACAGCGCGTTGCGGGACTGCGGCCGATTGAGGGTCAGGGTGCGCACCCGCTCGTCGGTCTCGATCAGCAGGATGTCATCGGTCATGTGTTCACCGTAGAGGGTGACTCGCGGCGCCTATCGTGGATCCCATGTGCCGGAACATCACCGAGCTGAGGGGCTTGCAGCCCGCGGCCACGCCGCAGGAAATCGCGGCGGCGGCGCGCCAGTACGTCCGCAAGGTCAGCGGCATCACCCACCCGTCGGCGATCAACGCCGAGGCGTTCGAAGCCGCCGTCGCCGAGGTGACCGAGACGACGACGCGGTTGTTGGCGGCGCTGCCCCCGCGACGGCAGCCGCCCAAGACGGTCCCGCCGCTGCGCCGGCCCGAAGTGATCGCCCGCCTCGAGAACGCGCAATGACCCAGACGGCCACCACCGGAACCGCGACGCCCGCGCTGAAGGAGTGGAGCGCGGCGGTGCACGCCCTGCTGGACGGGCGGCAGCGGGTGCTGCTGCGCAAGGGCGGCATCGGGGAGAAGCGCTTTGAGCTGGCCGCCGACGAGTTCCTGTTGTTCCCGACGGTCGCGCACAGCCACGCGGAGCGCGTCCGGCCCGAGCATCGCGACCTGCTCGAGGCGGCCGCCGCCGACAGCACCGAGGATCGCCTGGTGATCCGGGCGGCAGCGAAAGTCGTTGCGGCGGTGCCGGTTAACCAGCCCGAAGGCCTGCCGTCGATCGAGGACCTGCACATCTGGACCGCCGATTCGGTGCGCGCCGACCGGCTGGACTTCCGCCCGAAGCACACGCTGGCGGTGCTGGTGGTGTCGGTGCATCCGTTGGCCGAGCCGGTGGACATCACCCGCGCACCCGACCACGGCGGCTGCAAGAGCTGGGTGGAGCTGCCCGTGCGGGCGCCGTTCGGGGCGCCCGTTCATGACGCCGCGGCGCTAGCCGAGGTCGCCGCCCGCGTCCGCCGCGCCGTTGGCTGACAGGTCGAGCGGGCCGACGGGCAGCAGCAGCCGGGAGCGGCCGTAGCGCACGGTGTGGGTGGCCGGCCTGGACTGCCGGCCCGTCAGGATCGGCTCGTCGGTGCCCAGGTTGCGCGCGTAACGGGGGAACCAGCTGCCGGCGATCAGCACCCGGATGCGGGAGCCGGCGCGGAAGCGGTGGGCGACGCCGTCGAGCTCGATGCGGAGGGTTTTCTTCGAGTTCTTTGCGTTCTTGGCGGAGTTCTTTGCGTTCTTGGCGGCGGCGTCCAGCCGCCGGTAGCCGTCGCTGACGTTCTTCGATCGGCCCTTGAAGTCGACCTCGCTCACCCGGACGAACAGGTCGACGTGGGGGTTGTCCGCGCCGTGCGCCAGCTCGACCACCGGGCTCCCGTAGACGCAGAGGTCGTGGGTGAGGGTGAGGCTGGTGAAGGCCAGCACGTCGTCGCGCGCGGCGAGCGGGCTGTCGTCGCGGTAGCCGCCGTTCGGCGAGAGCAACGGTCCGCCCGTGGTGGGGGTGGGGTCGGCGGGGTCGTAGCGGAAGGTCGCCGGTGCCAGCCGCGTCAGGTCCGTCGGCGCGGTCTCGCCGAGGTGGCCGCCCGGCCGCAGGTACAGCGCGCGTTCGGTGGTGGCGGGCGGCCAGTCGGGCACGTTGCGCCAGCCCTGCCCGGTGACGCAGACCCGCACCCGGCTGGGCCGGTCCGCGGGCGCGCCGCCCAGGTGGGTGTCCAGCCAGTCCAGCGACTCCCGCATGCAGGTGCTCAATCCGGTGGTGAGCACCTGGGCGTGCGTCCACGGGCCCATGGTGAGCGCGACGTCGAGGCCCCGGCCGCGCAGGTGCGCGTACTGCTGCAGCGTCTGCCTGACGAAGATGTCCTGCCAGCCGCCGATCAGCAGCACGGGCACCTCGGCCCGGTCCAGCGCGGCGCCGCAGCGCAGCGCGTCCCAGAACGGGTCGCCCGGATCGGTGTGCTCCACCCACGACTCGAACCACGGCGCGCCCGCGCCGAGCAGCGCGCGAGCCGTCTCGCCGACCGGCAGCCCGAGGGCCGCCTGTGCCACCTTGCCGC
Source organism: Mycobacterium sp. E1715 (assembly GCF_001667625.1). NCBI lineage: Bacteria > Bacillati > Actinomycetota > Actinomycetes > Mycobacteriales > Mycobacteriaceae > Mycobacterium > Mycobacterium sp. E1715. Next base: position 2,667 of record NZ_LZJJ01000108.1, on the reverse strand, counting down.
GGTTCTGCAGCTGGCGCAGCGCGGACCGCGCCCGGATCGGGTCCTCCTGGTGGGCCACCATGTCGCTCCAGCCCAGGAAGTCGTTGATGGCGAACGAGCCTGTGCCCCAGACGGATTCGTTGAAATCGTGCGGCCCCACCGTGATGACGGCCGCGGCCAGCTCCGGTGGGGGATCGGTCAGTAGCGCCCACTGGGTGAACCCGAGGTAGGACAGGCCGACGGTGGCGAAGCTGCCGGTGAACCAGGGCTGCTCGCGCAGCCAGGCCACGGTGTCGGCGCCGTCGGCGGCCTCGTTGGCCATCGGCTCGAATGCCCCGCCCGACCCGAACGTGCCGCGCACGCTCTGCAACACGACGTGGTAGCCGCGGCTTGCGTACAGCGCCCCGAACAGCAGCGAGAACGGCAACGCGCGCCCGTAAGGGCCCCGGGCCAGCACGGTGCCGGCGGCCGACGCGGTGGCCGGCGCGTAGTGATCGGCCACCAGGTCGACCCCGTCGCGCATGGGCACCCGCACGCGTTCGACGGTGTAGTCCATCGTCGCGGGCCGCAGCCCCAGCAGCCGGCCGGCGGCCTTGGCGCCGACGTGCCGCAGGGTGTGCAGGGCGGGCTGGGCTGGTCGCGTGGAGGTGATACTCACGGTGCCCAGGTTAAGGCCCGCCGGTCCCTAGAACTTGTAGTAAGGCGCCAGGTCGTTGGCGCGCTGCAGATTGGTGGACATGCAGTCCACCTCGGGATTGGAGTAGACCGTCGAGTAGTACAGCGCCTGCTGCAGCACGCCGTAGCTGGTCTTGAACACGGTCATGCAGGAGTAATACCAGTAGCTGTTGTGGTACGTCGGCTTGAGCACCCAGTACTGCGCGGCGCGGTGGCCCGCGATCGTCGTCTCGACGGCGTCGGGCGGCAGCGTCTCCTCGTAGGTGCGCCAGATGATCGGCTCGACGGCCACCTGGTAGTTACCCGCGTCGAAGTGGCAGCGCAGGCCGTCTTCGTGTTCGGGCGGTGTGAATCCCAGCCCGAGCCGCTGGATCACGTCGAACGGGATGTCCTCGCACGCGTCGAAGGGGCGCGGGTCGGTGGTCGCCACGATCGGGCTCTTCATCGTGGTCTCCATCGGCGCCGCGGTCGAGCGCAGCTCGACGCGCCCACCGCCCTCGGGCCCCGGCGCGGCCCCCAGCCATCCCGCGGTGCCTGCTACGGCCGCTGCGACCAGGGCGCCCACCGCCCCGATCAGACGCACCTTGGCGAACACGACACCCCCTGACGGCTCGGCGCTCCTTTGCCGGGAGTGTACAAGTCGCGTCGGTGAGGCCACAGGGAAACAAGAACACGTTCTAATGCCGCGGGCAAGGGCCGGTCCTGGCCGGCCCGCGACCGCGGGTCATTAGGCTGGTTAATCGTGGCTGGTCAAAATGCGGGGCACGAATCGCCCAACGGGGGACAACCGACGCTGTGGGCCGTCTCCGACCTGCACACCGGGCACCTCGGCAACAAGCCCGTCACCGAATCCCTGCACCCGTCCTCGCCGGACGATTGGCTGATCGTCGCCGGCGACGTCGCCGAACGCACCGACGAGATCCGCTGGGCGCTTGACCTGCTGCGCCGCCGATTCGCGAAGGTGATCTGGGTGCCCGGCAATCACGAGCTGTGGACCACCACCCGCGACCCGGTGCAGATCTTCGGCAAGTCCCGCTATGACTACCTGGTCAACATGTGCGACGAGATGGGCGTCGTCACCCCCGAACATCCCTTCCCGGTGTGGACCGAGCGCGGCGGCCCCGCCACGATCGTGCCGATGTTCCTGCTCTACGACTACAGCTTCTTGCCCGAGGGTGCGACGAGCAAAGCGGAGGGCCTGACCATCGCGCGGGAGCGCAACGTCGTCGCCACCGACGAATTCCTGCTCTCGCCGGAGCCGTACCCGACCCGGGAGGCCTGGTGCCGGGAGCGGCTCGCCGCCACTCGGGCCCGCCTCGAGCAACTCGACTGGATGACGCCGACGGTTCTGGTGAACCATTTCCCGATGGTGCGCGAACCCTGCGACGCGCTGTTCTACCCCGAGTTCTCGCTGTGGTGCGGAACCACCAAGACCGCCGACTGGCACACGCGATACAACGCCGTCTGTTCGGTCTACGGCCACCTGCACATCCCGCGGACCACCTGGTACGACGACGTGCGCTTCGAGGAGGTGTCGGTGGGCTACCCGCGGGAATGGCGGCGCCGCAAGCCGCACAGCTGGTTGCGCCAGGTGCTGCCCGACCCGCAGTACGCGCCGGGCTACCTCAACGACTTCGGCGGCCATTTCGAGATCACCCCCGAGATGCGGCAGCAGGCCGCGCAGTTCCGGGAACGGTTGCGGCAGCGGCAGTCCCGATGACCGAGCAGTTGCTGGTCTCCTCGGTACTGCCCGACGCGCGCGAGTTGGCCTACTCCGAGCTGTATTCCGACCCGCCCGATCTGGCCCCGCTGCCCGAGGAGGAGCCGCTGATCGCCAAGTCGGTCGCCAAGCGGCGCAACGAGTTCATCACCGTCAGGCACTGCGCCCGCGTGGCGATGGGCGAACTCGGCCTGCCGCCGGTGCCGATCCTCAAGGGCGACAAGGGCGAACCGTGCTGGCCCGACGGCGTGGTGGGCAGCCTCACCCACTGCACCGGCTACCGCGGCGCGGTC
>NZ_LZJJ01000107.1:0-2243 GCF_001667625.1 Mycobacterium sp. E1715 | reverse complement strand
CGCGAACTCGTCGCATTCGAGGGCGGCGCGTACGACGCCGCTAAGTTTCTCAAGCCAGAGACGGTCGCTGCCGCGGTAGCCAATGTGGTGGCCACTCCCCCAGACGGCCACGTCCACGAGGTCGTGCTGCGGCCCGCAGGCCATTGACTCGGCTACTCGCTAGACGACCAGGTTGACCAGCCGGCCCGGGACGACGATCACTTTGCGCGGATTGGCGCCCGCCAGGAATGCCTGAACCTTCTCGTCCGACAACGCCGCGGCTTTCAGCGTGTCTTGGTCGGCATCGGCGGCGACCACCACGCGCCCCCGCACCTTGCCGTTGACCTGGACCGGGTATTCGACACTGTCGTCGACCAGGTAGGCCGGATCGGCTTGCGGGAACGGGCCATGCGCCAGCGACGTGGTGTGGCCAAGCCGCAGCCACAGTTCCTCGGCCAGGTGCGGGGCCAGCGGCGCCAGCATCAGCACCAGCGGCTCGACCGCCGCGCGCGGTACCGCGTCGCGGTGCTCCTTGGTCAGGTGGTTCGTGTACTCGATCAGTTTGGCCGCCGCGGTGTTATTCCGCAGTGCCGCATAGTCTTCCGAAACTCCCGCGATGGTGCGGTGCAGCGCGCGCAAGGTTTCGGTGTCGAGCTCTTGTTGGCCGGCCACATCGACCACCCGTGTAGCGCCGGTCTGCTCGTCCACCACCAGCCGCCACACACGCTGCAGGAAGCGTTGCGCCCCGACGACGTCCTTGGTGGCCCAGGGGCGGGAGGCTTCCAAGGGGCCCATCGACATCTCGTATACCCGCAGCGTGTCCGCGCCGTACTCGTCGCAAATCTCGTCCGGAGATATCGAATTCTTCAGGCTCTTACCAATTTTGCCGAACTCCTGGAAGACCTCGATCTCGCCGCCGGGAGCCGGGTAGAAGAAGCGGCCGCCCCGTTCGACAACCTCGTCGGCGGGGACATACGAGCCTCGCGAGTCGGTGTAGGCGAAGGCTTGGATGTAGCCCTGGTTTACCAGGCGGCGGTAGGGCTCCTTGGAGCTGACGTGTCCCAGGTCGTACAAGACCTTGTGCCAGAACCGCGCATACAGCAGGTGCAGCACCGCGTGTTCGGCGCCGCCGACGTAGAGGTCGACACCGCCGGGGTCCTGCGGGCCGTGCTCGTCGGGCCGCGGACCCATCCAATACGCTTCGTTCTCCTTGGCGCACAGCCGTTCCGAGTTGTAGGGATCGGTGTAGCGCAGTTCATACCAGGAGCTGCCGGCCCACTGCGGCATCACGTTGGTGTCGCGGGTGTAGGGCTGCAAGCCGTTGCCGAGGTCCAATTCCACGTGCACCCACTCGGTGGCCTTGGCCAGTGGAGGTGACGGCTCGCTGTCGGCGTCGTCGGGGTCGAACAGCACCGGCGAGTAGTCCGGCACGTCGGGCAGCTCGACTGGCAGGGCGGCTTCGTCGAGCGCATGAGCGCGACCGTCGCTGTCGTACACGATCGGGAACGGCTCGCCCCAGTAGCGTTGCCGGGCGAAAAGCCAGTCCCGAAGCTTGAATTCGATGCGGGCCCAGCCGCGGCCATCCGCCTCCAGACGCGCGGTGATCGCTTTCTTCGCCGTCGGCACGTCCATCCCGTCGAGGTAGCCGGAGTTGACCAGCATGCCGTCGCCGGGATAGGCGGCTTCCGAAACATCACCGCCGGCAATGACTTCCACGATGGGAAGGCCGAACTGGTGGGCGAAGTCCCAGTCGCGCTGATCGTGGCCCGGAACCGCCATGATGGCGCCGGTCCCGTATCCGGCCAACACGTAGTCGGCGATGAAGATCGGCACCGGCTCGCCGTTGGCGGGGTTGCGCGCGTAGCTGCCCAGGAAGACGCCGGTCTTCTCCTTGCTCTCCTGCCGCTCGAGATCCGACTTCGCCGCGATCGCCTGCCGGTAGTCGGCGACGGCCTGGGCCGGCGTCGCGGCGCCGTAGGTCCACCGCGGGTCGGTCCCCTCCGGCCAGCCGGCGGCAATCAGCCCGTCGACCAGGTCATGCTCGGGAGCCAGCACCAGGTAGGTGGCGCCGAACATCGTGTCCGGCCGGGTGGTGAAAACCTCGATGTCGACCGTCTCGCCACTGGTGTTGCGCGCCGAGAACAGCGCCCGGGTGCCGATGGAGCGGCCAATCCAGTTGCGCTGCATGGTTTTCACCACCCGGCCGGACACGATGTTCGGCGCCACCTACCTGGTGCTGGCTCCCGAGCATGACCTGGTCGACG
>NZ_LZJJ01000106.1:0-5354 GCF_001667625.1 Mycobacterium sp. E1715 | reverse complement strand
CCCGAACGCGGCGATGACGGCCGCCGACGAGAACGTCTCGTTGTCGCGCAGCATCTGCTGGGCTTCCTCGTGGCGGTAGACGATGAAGACGGGTTTGGATTCCTCATGCGGCATCCCGGAAACGTCGAGGCGCTGAATGGGTTCCTCGCGGCGCAGCCGCGCCAGTTCCGTGTACGGGTCGCGCACGTCCCCGGAGACCGCGTCGTCGAAGGCGCCGAAGTCCTCCAGGTCGTCGAATAGCTGTTCCATACTTTCCCCTCAGCCCCCTTGGGTTCCCTTGCGCTTCGCCGCCAGCGCGGCCAAGCGTTGCAGCACCGGCTGCGGCAGCACGCGCGCTGCGAATACCATCGCCCGTTGGCTTAGCGTCAGCGGCCACGCCCCGTCGCGCATCGTGCCCTGTCTGGGTATGCCCAGCACGACCCGCGACATGTGGTGCATGCCTGAAGCCGGCAGGATCCTGTTGGCCGCCAACAGCATCGATGCATCCAGTCCGACGCCGCGGCGGCGGAACGGCACCCGGTCGTCCAGCGCACTGACCAGGCCGTCGGTGAACTTCTCGGGTGGCCTGGCGAGTTTCATCGCGGCCCTGCCGCGGGTGTTCATGGTGTTGTGCAGCCGGGCGTACGGGCCGCCCAAGTCGCGGTTGTCGGTGGTGCCCGCGTCGGTGATGATCTCGGTGTCGTACGTGCCGGCGACCAACACGGTGACGCCCAACCCGAAGGGCGCGATCTCGCACGCCATGGCTTCGCCCCACCGCTCCAGCGCCCCCTTGGCCGCGGAGTACGGGGCGGTGGCCGGTTGGCCGCGCACCCCGGCCGCACTGGACACCAGGACGATGCGTCCCTCGCCGGCCGCCCGCATCGATGGCAGCAACGCCTGGGTGAGCGCAACCGGGCCCATGACGTTCGTTTCGAACATCCTGTGCCACAACGCCATATCGGTCTCCTCCACCATTCCGGCGGCGGAGATTCCGGCGTTGTGCACCAGGGCGTAGGGGGCGCCGCCGGCTTCCTCGATGGCCTTGGCCGCCGCCGCGATCGACGCCGGGTCCAACAGGTCGAGCTGCACGCCGACCAGCCGATCGTCGTCTTGACCGGCGCCCGTCGCCGCCCGCAGCGGCGGCAGGCCGACGTCGGGCGTCCGCATCGCCGCGATAACCCGCCAGCCTTCGCGGTACAGCCGCACCGCCGACGCGAAGCCCAGACCTCGCGACGCGCCGGTGATGACGACGGTGCGCGGCTCAGCCATGCGCGCCCGGGGTCGCGCAGGCACCCACACCGGGCGGTGGGGAATCGACATGGGGCCGCCCGTTGGGCTCCCCGCTGGCCCAGGTCGACCAGATGCCGACCGAGTATGGGCCCTGCGCCCCAGCCTTTTCGTAATAGCCTTGGGGGTCGTACACTTTCGCCTCCGGATACGGCCAGGGGCACGCGACGGAGGTCGCCGCGTGGCTGACCTTGATGACCCAGAACCACGCCCCGTAGGCGAAGTAGGACACGTTGATGATGGCGAACATCACCAGGAACGTGCCGAGCACCGGACGGGTCGGGAAGATCTTGGCCTTCGCGGCCAGCTTCTCGGCCACCGACTTGCCGGTGTCGTCGCGGTAGCAGAGTATCGCCGCCGGAACCATCACGAAGGTCACCGAGAACGACTCCCAGATCAGCGGGAACTGGAATGTCGTGCCGGTGAACACCGAGCCCCACGGGATCACCTGGGAGTAGATGTACATGCCCCAGTGGATCAACGTGTTCTCCAGGAAGGCATCGATGACGAACCCGATCACCAGGACTATCGCCCCCAGGCAAATCAGTGGGTGCCGCGAAACGAAGGCCTCTGGCCCTTTGCGGGCCTGCAGCTTGCGCAGGATCCATATCCCTGGGAAGTACGGCCCGAAGTAGAACATCACGTAACCGAAGACCACGAAGGGTTCGACCGTAGGCGAAATCGACACCAGCGGCCAGGATTCCGGCCAATGCACCAAATCCGGGTTGTAGACCGCGAACGGTGACCAGTTCATGATCGGGTCCTGCCACACGATCAGCGTGGTGCACAGGAACATGAGCATCACCGGACTACCGGGATTGCGGCGCCAGCCTCTGATGAAGACGATCAGCAGCACGACCAGCGCCACGACCGTGGCCCAGTCCAGGAACCCGATGTAGTCGAGCCCGAACGTGAATTTCACCGGGCGGGGCCGACCCTGCACATTCGGGTTGGCGACGCGGGGGTCCAACGCAACGCGGCAGTTCGCGATGAAGAAGAGCGTGAACGCGGCGAGGGCGGCGCCGGCGACCCAGCCGCCCCAGCCCCGCTTGTCCGTCCGCCGCGGGGGCGCCGGATTTTCCTGCGCCGCAAGCGGTGCGGATTGATCGGTGCTCATGTCTTTGCCAGCCTCACTCTCCGAAGCGATCGACCAGGTGCGAGTTGGTGCCGTCGGCGTCCAGCGTGCGGGCCACCAGATAGCCGGCGCCCATCCACGCGCGCCGCGTCCACTTCCCGAAGGAGACGCGCGTGCCGGGGGCACCCGACGCGGCGGGCATCATCTTCACCCGCTCCAGCGCCTCCTTGACCCCGCGCGGGCTGAGCGGGTGGGCATCGGCGAACGCGCGGACGAGGGTGGCGGCAACGTCGTGGTTGACCACCGACACGCAGTACTCGGGCCGGCTGCCCTCGTACCTCTTCGCGTAACGGTCGAGGAAGTCCTGGCCCAGCCGGTTCTCCTCGTCGTACTGGTCGACGCCGACCCAGCCCATGAACGCGTCCCACATGATCGGGTTCACCCAGGCGTTCTGGAATGCGGTGGTGGTGAATCGCGGCGGATCCCAATCCACGGCCTGCAGCGCGGGGTTGATGAAGACGATGCCGAAGCCGAACCCCAGATGCACGATCGCCTCGGCCTTGGCCTCGTGCAGCGTGCGGACGGCGTCGTTGATGTCTTGCGCGGTCTGGGCGATTGCCGCCTCCGCGACGATGCGAATGCCCTTGCGGCGGCACGCACTTCGAAGATTCTTCAGGTAGCTCTCGCCGATCAGATTCTGCTCCACGAGGACACCGATTTCCGAGAGTCCGCGTTTGGCGACGAGGTCGGCGATGAAGATCGGCTCATCGGTCATCGAGCCCTGCGGGAACGCGAAGGTCCATTCGCCCAGCCAGTCGTCGGTGCCGGTGACGCTGATCGCCGGCACCTTGAACCGCTCCTCGATCGCCTCGCGGGTCGGCACGCAGTTGTCGGTGATGTGCGGCCCGAACACCACCAGGCAGCCCTCGTCGACGAGCTCGCCGAACGCATCGATAACCGCCTTGACCGATCCCTTGGGCAGGCCCTCCACCTCGCGATAGATCATCTGCACGGGGCGATCGAGAAGGCCCTGCCCAACGGCTTCTTCGAAGACGAGGTCGAAGCACCGCGTGAAACTCGCCATCAGTTCCTCGGGGAAACCCGGCGGCAGCGTGAAGTCCATCAGGTAGCCGACTTTGATCGGCTCAGCGCTGCTTTCGTAGGACATCGAACCTCCCGAACCTCACGCACGCCGAACCACGGCAAACCTAATATTTGTTCAGACCCTAGCGGCGGCCGTATGCAGCGTCAATCATTCGCCCGCGCCGCCCAGATAGATCCCGATCAGCTCGGCCAGGGCCCTGCCCACGGCCACGTCGTCGGTGAGCGGCCCCGCGATCGCGGCGCGAGCCGCCTCTCGCATGGTGAGCCCCTCCGCCACCAGCCTGCCCGCTGCGATCAGCACGCGGGTCGACGCGACCTCACGCAGGCCGCCGGTTTCCAGCCGGCGAATGGCCTGTCCCAACCGGACCAGGTCCGCGGCGGTGGCGTCGTCCACGCCGGCCTCGTGTGCGACGATCCCCTCTTCGATATCGGCTGCGGGGAAATCGAATTCGATGGCGACCATTCGCTGCCGGGTCGAATCCTTGAGGTCTTTCAGCACGCTCTGATAGCCCGGGTTGTAGGACACCACCAGGCCGAACCCGGGCGCCGCATCGAGCGTGACGCCGAGACGTTCGATCGGCAGCTGCCGCCGGTGATCCGCGAGCGGGTGCAGGACCACCGTGGTGTCCTGCCGGGCTTCCACCACCTCGTCGAGATAGCAGATCGCCCCCTCACGCACCGCCCGTGTCAGCGGGCCGTCCACCCAGACGGTTTCGTCGCCCTGCAACAGGTACCGGCCGACCAGGTCGGCCGTGGTGAGGTCGTCATGGCAGGCGACGGTGATCAGCGGCCGGCCGAGATCGTGGGCCATCGCCTCGACGAACCGGGTCTTGCCACAGCCCGTGGGCCCCTTCAGGACAAGGGCCAGACCCTGGCGGTACGCCGCCTTGAATACGGCCTCCTCGCCGCCGATCGCCTTGTAATAGGGGCGCGACGCCCCGGCCTCGGGCATCGCGCCGTTCCGGTGCACCAGCCCGGACTCGTTGGCCATACCTTCCCCTCCGCTACCCACGGTCAATCGAGCCTATCGCGGAACAGATGTTTGTTTCAAGCTGTCTGACGAGCGCGTTTAGGCTCGGCCATCGGTTGTCGTGGCGCGTCATGACACCCGGCGCCGGACCTCGGCCGAGCGCAGGGCGGACCGGAACAACGGGCCGATCACGCCCGCGAGTTGGTCCGGGCGCGCGATCGTGGCGTGTGCGGCGGTGCCGAACACGCGGCGCGGCGACTGCACGTCGGTACCCGCGCCGATGGTCAGGCACACGCAGCCGATGCCGCGGCGGCGGGCCTCGGCCAAGGCGCGGCGCGCATCGGCGGCGCCGTAGGCCCGCTCGTAGCCGTGGTCGTAGGCCAGCCCGTCGGAGAGCACCACCAGCAGCCGCCGCGACGTCCCGCCGCGCGCCTCCAGCACCGCCGACCCGTGCCGGATCGCCGCGCCGAGGCGCGAATACGCGCCCGGCTCAAGGCTGTTGAGCCGGCGCATGACTCGGGCGTCGAGGTGGTCGTCGAATCGCTTGACCGGCACCACGTTCACCGCGCGCCGGCCCTGCGAGTAGTAGGCGTAGAGCGCGACCCGGTCGCCCAGGTCGTGCAGCGCGACGGTGAGGTTGGCGACCGCCGTGCGCTGCTGCTCGTGCACCGTGCGCCCGACCGTGCCGGCCTCGGCGGCCGAGCCCGACACATCGAGGAGAAGGAGCACTGACAGATCCCGCCGGCGCCGCAGGCTGTCGAGGTACACGGCCTCGTCGGGCACCGACCCCGCCAGCACCTCGACGCGGGCCTCGACCGCCGCGTCGATGTCGATGTCGTCGCCCTGCGCCTGGCGATGGCGGCGGTGCAGACCCATCCCGAGCCGGGACAGCGGGCGCCGCACGCCGATGGCGGCCTCGATCGCGTGTGTCGCCGACGG
>NZ_LZJJ01000105.1:0-9556 GCF_001667625.1 Mycobacterium sp. E1715 | reverse complement strand
GCAGGTGCGCGGAATGTCCACGGTGGTAACGACTTTCGGCGTGGGCGAACTGTCGGCGGCCAACGCGATCGCGGGCAGCTATGCCGAGCAGGTGCCCGTCGTGCACATCGTCGGGGGCCCGTCCAAGGACGCGCAGGGCACCCGGCGCGCGCTACACCACTCGCTCGGCGACGGAGACTTCGAGCACTTCTTGCGCGTCAGTCGCGAGATCACCTGTGCCCAAGCCAACCTGATGCCCGCGATCGCGTTGGCCGCCGACAGTTCGCCCACGCCGAAAGTCGTTACCACCGTGGACATTCCGCGCAGCCGGCCGTACCCGTCGGCGGCGTAGCCGGCGTTCAGCTCGTTGGCGTTGCCCACCCAGCGGATGGTCGGGTGGGCAACGATGTGGTCGAGGAACTCCAGGTTGTAGTCACCGGGAACGCCGAAGATCTCGGTGACGCCGAGTTCGGCGAGGCGGTCCAACAGGTAGTCACCGACGGTGTAGACGGGCTGGTTGTCAGGCACAAGCACGACGGTACCTCGGTCGAATTCATTCCGGCGGGCACGGCGTTTCAGTATCGTGCGGGCCATGGCACTCAAAGAATCCCGTGACATCGTCATCGAAGCCAGTCCGGAGGAGATCCTGGACGTCATCGCCGATTTCGAGGCGATGCCCGAATGGTCCGAACCCCATCAGAGTGCCGAGGTCCTCTCGACCGGCGACGACGGGCGGCCCAGCCAAGTGAAGATGAAGGTGAAGGTCGCCGGGATCACCGACGAACAGGTGGTGGCCTACACCTGGGCGCCCGACGCGGTGAGCTGGACGCTGGTGAGCTCCTCGCAGCAGAAGGCGCAGGACGGCAAGTACACCCTGGTACCGCAGGGAGACGCGACCCTGGTCAAGTTCGAGCTTCTCGCGGACCCGAACGTGCCACTGCCCGGCTTCGTCTTGAAGCGCGCGGTGAAGGGGACGATCGATTCCGCGACCAAGGCGCTGCGCGAGCGGGTACTGAAAGTGAAGAAGGGCAAGTAGCCGCAGTGGGTGGCGCCGGACCCCTGGCCGGGGTGAGGGTGATCGAGCTCGGCGGGATCGGACCGGGCCCCCACGCGGGCATGATGCTCGCCGACCTGGGTGCCGACGTGGTGCGGGTGCGCCGGCCCGGTGGCCTGAAGATGCCGGCCGAAGATCGCGATCTGCTGCATCGCGGGAAGCAGATCGTCGACCTGGACGTCAAGACGCGGCCGGCGGCACTGCTCGATCTCGCCGCCAAGGCCGACGTGCTGTTGGACTGTTTCCGCCCGGGGACCTGTGAGCGACTCGGCATCGGTCCCGACGAGTGCGCGGCGGTCAATCCGCGCCTGATCTTCGCGCGGATCACCGGCTGGGGGCAGGACGGGCCGCTGGCCCGGACGGCGGGCCACGACATCAACTACCTGTCGCGGACCGGCGCGCTCTCCGCGCTGGGCCACGCCGACCGGCCGCCGATGCCGCCGCTGAACCTGGTCGCCGACTTCGGTGGCGGCTCGATGCTGGTGCTGCTCGGCATCGCCGTCGCGCTTTATGAACGGGAACGTTCGGGCCGGGGTCAGGTCATCGACGCGGCGATGGTGGACGGCGTCAGCCTGCTCGCCCAGATGATGTGGACCATGAAGTCGACCGGGGCGCTCAGGGACCGGCGCGAGTCGTTTCTGCTCGACGGCGGCGCTCCCTTCTATCGCTGTTATGAGACCGCCGACGGCAAGTACATGGCGGTCGGCGCCATCGAGCCGCAGTTCTTCGCGGCGTTGCTGACCGGGCTCGGCCTGTCGGCCGACGAGGTCCCCGGCCAGCTCGACGTCGGGTCCTACCCGCGGATGTACGACGTCTTCACGAAGCGATTCGCCAGCCGCACCCGTGACGAGTGGACGGCCACATTCGCCGGCACCGATGCGTGCGTCACCCCGGTGCTGACGTGGAGCGAAGCGGCGGCCGACGAGCACTTGAGGGCACGGTCCACCGTGATCACCGAGGACGGCGTCGACCAGGCCGCCCCGGGCCCCCGCTTCTCCCGCACCCCGGCGGCACCGGTCGGACGGCCGCCCGCGGCCACCACGCCACTTAGCGAAATCGACTGGTAGCCAGCGTTTTTACGCCGAATCGATCCGGATGCGGGTCGTTGTTGCTAGGTTGAGCTCAGTGGCCGTAAAAGCATCACGCGAATTTGTCGTCGACGCGCCGCCCGAAGTGGTCATGGAGGCGCTGACAGATGTCCGCGTCCTGTCGTCGTGGTCGCCCCTGCACAAAGACATCGAAGTGATCGACCGTTATCCCGACGGCCGGCCCCACCACGTCAAAACCACCATCAAGATCCTGGGGCTCGTCGACAAAGAGATCCTGGAATATCACTGGGGCCCCGACTGGGTCGTCTACGACGCCAAAGGGACTTCCCAGCAGCACGGCCAGCACGTCGAATACAACCTCACGCCCGAGGGCCTCGACAAGACCCGGGTGCGGTTCGACGTGACGGTCGAACCCGGCCGGCCGATGCCCGCCTTCATCGTCCGGCGGGCCAGCGAAAGCGTGCTCGACTCGGCGGTAAAGGGATTGTGCGAATTGGTAAAGCACGTCGACGGTACAGCCGAGTCGGAATAGTCGGCGGCACGCATTTTTGCCTTCGGGACGGCCGGAGCGGTTGCTAACTTATTAGCAGTGGCCGTTCAAGCATCGTCGGAAATTGTGATCGACGCGCCTCCGGAGGTGATCCTGGAGGCGCTGGCCGACATGGACGCCGTGCCGTCATGGTCGCCGGTGCACAAGCGGGTGGAGGTCGTCGACAAATATCCCGACGGGCGGCCGCACCACGTGAAGGTCACCATCGCGGTGACCGGCATTCACGACACCGAATTGCTGGAATACCACTGGGGCCCGGACTGGATGGTGTGGGACGCCGCCAAGACCGCCCAGCAACGGGGTCAGCACGGGGAGTACAACCTGAGCCGCGTGAGCGACGACAAGACGCGGGTCCGATTCACCATCACGGTCGAACCCTGGGCGCCGCTGCCCGAATTCTGGGTCAACCGGGCACGCAAGAAAATCCTCCATGCCGCGCTGGAGGGCCTGCGAAAGCGGGTGACCGAGGGCTACGGCCCGGCCGGGTCACCGTAGGACGGCCAACCGCCTGATCGCCTCGTCGAGGGTGTCCTCGTGTTTGCAAAAAGTGAAGCGCACCAAGTGATTCCACACTTTGGCTTGGGCCGACGCGTGCGCGGCCGCCGGGTCGCAGAACGGCGACAGCGGGATGGCGGCCACCCCCGCCTTCTCCGGAAGCGCCGCGCAGAACGCGGCGCTGTCGTCGTAGCCCAGCGGCCGCGGGTCGGCGCACAGGAAGTACGTGCCCGCGCTGTCGTGCACCTCGAAGCCGATCTCCGACAGCCCGGCGGCCAGCCGGTCGCGACGGGCCTGCAACGAGCGGCGCAACTCGGCGACCCACGCGTCCTCGGTGTCGAGGGCGAGGGCCACCGCCGGCTGGAACGGCGCGCCGCCGACGTAGCTCAGGTACTGTTTGGCCGCCCGCACCCCGGCGATGAGTTGTGCTGGGCCGCAAGCCCATCCGATCTTCCAGCCGGTGCAGTTGAACATCTTGGCCGCGCTGGAGATGGTGACGGTGCGCTCGGCCATGCCGGCGAAGCCGGCCAGCGGCAGGTGCCGGTGGTGATCGAACACCAGGTGCTCGTACACCTCGTCGGTGATCACCAAGAGGTCGGCGGCGACCGCGACCTCGGCGATGGCGGCGAGCTCGGTGGCGCTGAGCACCGTGCCGGTCGGGTTGTGCGGGGAGTTGACGATCAGCGCGCGGGTGCGTGGCGTCACCGCCCGGCGCAGCGCGTCGGCGTCCAAGGCGAAGCCGCGGCCGTGGGGGACCAGGGGGACGGCCACCCGGTCCGCGCCGGCCATCGCCAGCACCGGCGAGTAGGAATCGTAGAACGGCTCGACGAGCAGCACCTCCGAGCCGGGCTCGATCAGGCCGAGCACCGCCGACGCGATGGCCTCGGTCGCCCCGACCGTCACCAGCACCTCGGTGTCGGGGTCGTACTCGATGCCGAAGTGCCGCCGCCGCTGGGCGGCGATGGCGTGCCGCAGCGACTCCACGCCGATGCCGGGCGGGTACTGGTTGTTCCCCTCGGCAATGGCATCTTGGGCCGCCTTCAACATGGCCGCGGGGCCGTCCTCGTCGGGGAAGCCCTGGCCCAGGTTGACCGCACCGACCCGCGCGGCCAGCGCCGACATCTCGGCGAACACCGTGGTCGCGTACGGACGCAGTCGCGACACCGTCATGCTGGTCGAGCTTAGGGGGCGCCAGGACTCGAACGTCACACCAGCGTGGCGCTCGCGTGCGGCGGCCACGCTGGCGTGACGCTCGGCAGGCTTTACCAGCGGCGATCGGCCCAACCAACAGGTTGGCCGGGCACTTTGTTAGGGTGCGGTATCCGGACCTACCTTTAATACGGATCCGAAACCCACTTGTGAAGAGGAACTCGACATGTCCGAAGAAGCCTTCATCTACGAGGCCATCCGCACGCCGCGGGGCAAGCAACGCAACGGCTCGCTTAACGAGGTCAAGCCGGTGAACCTGGTCGTCGGGCTGGTCGACGAGCTGCGCCGGCGCAACCCCGACCTCGACGAGAACCTGATCAGCGACCTGATCCTCGGCGTGGTGTCCCCGGTCGGTGACCAGGGCGGCGACATCGCCCGCACCGCGGCGCTGGTGGCGGGGCTGCCCGAGACCACCGGCGGCGTGCAGCTCAACCGGTTCTGCGCCTCGGGCCTCGAAGCCGTCAACACCGCCGCGCAGAAGGTGCGCTCCGGCTGGGACGACCTCGTGCTGGCCGGCGGTGTCGAGTCGATGAGCCGCGTTCCGATGGGCTCCGACGGCGGCGCCTGGGCGACCGACCCCGAGACCAACTACCGGATCGGCTTCGTGCCGCAGGGCATCGGTGCCGACCTGATCGCCACCATCGAGGGCTTCTCCCGCGAGGACGTCGACGCGTACGCGCTGCGGTCGCAGCAGAAGGCCGCCGAGGCCTGGTCGGGCGGCTACTTCGCCAAGTCGGTCATTCCGGTGCGCGACCAGAACGGCCTGGTCATCCTGGACCACGACGAGCACATGCGGCCCGACACCACGATGGAGGGCCTGGCCAAGCTGAAGACCGCGTTCGACGGCATCGGCGAGATGGGCGGCTTCGACGACGTGGCGCTGCAGAAATACCACTACGTCGAGAAGATCAACCACGTCCACACCGGCGGCAACAGCTCGGGCATCGTCGACGGGGCCGCGCTGGTGCTGGTCGGCTCCGAGGCCGCCGGCAAGTCGCAGGGCCTGACCCCCCGCGCGCGCATCGTCGCCACCGCGACCAGCGGGTCCGACCCGGTCATCATGCTGACCGGCCCGACCCCGGCCACCCAGAAGGTCCTCGACCGCGCCGGGCTGACCGTCGACGACATCGACCTGTTCGAGCTGAACGAGGCGTTCGCGTCGGTGGTGCTGAAGTTCCAGAAGGACCTCAACATCCCGGACGAGAAGCTGAACGTCAATGGTGGCGCCATCGCGATGGGCCACCCGCTGGGCGCCACCGGCGCCATGATCACCGGCACCATGGTCGACGAGCTCGAGCGCCGCAACGCGCGTCGCGCGCTGATCACGCTGTGCATCGGCGGCGGCATGGGCGTCGCCACCATCATCGAGAGGGTTTAGGACCATGGCAGAGAACACCATCACTTGGGACAAGGACGACGACGGCATCGTCACGCTGACGCTCGACGACCCCACCGGGTCGGCGAACGTGATGAACGAGCACTACAAGGAGTCGATGCACAAAGCCGTCGAACGCCTTGTGGCGGAGAAGGATTCGGTCACCGGCGTGGTGATCACCAGCGCCAAGAAGACGTTCTTCGCCGGTGGCGACCTCAAGAGCATGATCAACGCCGGCCCCGAGAACGCCGGCGACGTCTTCACCGAGGTCGAGGACATCAAGCGCGACCTGCGCACGCTGGAGACCCTGGGCAAGCCGGTCGTGGCCGCCATCAACGGCGCCGCGCTCGGCGGCGGGCTGGAGATCGCGCTGGCCTGCCACCACCGCATCGCCGCCGACGTCAAGGGCAGCCAGCTGGGCCTGCCCGAGGTGACGCTGGGCCTGCTGCCCGGTGGTGGCGGGGTCACCCGCACCGTGCGGATGTTCGGCATCCAGAACGCGTTCATGAACATCCTTTCGCAGGGCACCCGTTTCAAGCCGGCCAAGGCGAAGGAGATGGGGCTGGTCGACGAGCTGGTCGGCTCGGTCGAGGAACTGGTGCCCGCCGCCAAGGCGTGGATCAAGGCCAACCCCGACTCGCACACCCAGCCATGGGACGCCAAGGGCTACAAGATGCCTGGCGGTACCCCGTCCAGCCCCGCGCTGGCCGGCATCCTGCCGTCGTTCCCGGCGCTGCTGAAGAAGCAGCTCAAGGGTGCGCCGATGCCCGCGCCGCGGGCCATCCTGGACGCGGCCGTCGAGGGCGCGCAGGTGGACTTCGACACGGCCACCCGCATCGAGAGCCGCTACTTCACCCAGCTGGTCACCGGCCAGGTCGCCAAGAACATGATCCAGGCGTTCTTCTTCGACCTGCAGCACATCAACGGCGGTGGCTCGCGACCCGACGGCATCGAGCCGGTCAAGATCAACAAGATCGGCGTGCTGGGCGCGGGCATGATGGGCGCTGGCATCGCGTACGTCTCGGCCAAGGCCGGTTTCGACGTGGTGCTCAAGGACGTCAGCATCGAGGCCGCCCAGAAGGGCAAGGGCTACTCGGAAAAGCTTGAGGCCAAGGCGCTTCAGCGCGGTAAGACCACCGAGGAGAAGAGCAAGGCGCTGCTGGACCGCATCACGCCGTCCGCCGACCCCGCCGACTTCAAGGGCGTCGACTTCGTCATCGAGGCGGTCTTCGAGAACCAGGACCTCAAGCACAAGGTGTTCCAGGAGATCGAGGACATCGTCGAACCCAACGCGCTGCTCGGGTCCAACACCTCGACGCTGCCGATCACCGGTCTGGCGACCGGCGTCAAGCGCCAGGAAGACTTCATCGGGATCCACTTCTTCTCTCCGGTGGACAAGATGCCGCTGGTCGAAATCATCAAGGGCGAGAAGACTTCTGATGAGGCACTGGCCCGGGTGTTCGACTACACGCTGGCCATCGGCAAGACCCCGATCGTCGTCAACGACAGCCGCGGCTTCTTCACCAGCCGCGTCATCGGCACCTTCGTGAACGAGGCCCTGGCGATGCTGGGCGAGGGCGTGGAGCCCGCCAGCATCGAGCACGCCGGCTCGCAGGCCGGCTACCCGGCGCCGCCGCTGCAGCTCTCGGACGAGCTCAACCTGGAGCTGATGCACAAGATCGCCGCGGCCACCCGCAAGGGCGTCGAGGACGCCGGCGGCACCTACGAGCCGCACCCGGCGGAGGCGGTCGTCGAGAAGATGATCGAGATCGGCCGCCCGTCGCGGCTCAAGGGCGCGGGCTTCTACGAGTACGTCGACGGCAAGCGCACCCGGTTGTGGCCGGGCCTGCGGGAGACGTTCAAGTCGGGCAGCGCGCAGATCCCGTTGCAGGACATGATCGATCGGATGCTGTTCGCCGAGGCGCTGGAAACCCAGAAGTGCCTCGACGAGGGCGTGTTGACGTCGACCGCCGACGCCAACATCGGTTCGATCATGGGCATCGGGTTCCCGCCGTACACCGGTGGCAGCGCGCAGTTCATCGTCGGCTACGAGGGTGCGGGAGGGACCGGCAAGGATGCGTTCGTGGCGCGGGCACGCGAGCTGGCCGCCAAGTACGGTGACCGCTTCCTGCCGCCGGACTCGCTGACCTAGTTTCAGTCGCAAAGCCCCCGAAGCCGTTGGCCTCGGGGGCTTTTGCGTGGCGTGGTCCCGTGAGACTTAAACCATGGCGGTGCGTTACGGCGTGTCGTCGCCGTGGTTTAAGTGTCGCGGCAATGGAAGGGGCGGTACCGCGTCGGCGGCCTCAACCGGAGGCGGCGGCGATCCTGCGCCATTGCTCGCGCGGGAACGCCTTCGGGTCCTCCAGCAGCACTTGCACGCACACGTGGTCGGCGCCCGCCGACCGATGCTCGTCGACCCTGCGCATGATCGCCCCTTCGTCGCCCCACGCGATGATGGCATCGAAGAGACGGTCGCTCACCTGCGCCAGGTCGTCTTCGGAGAACCCGCTGCGCAGCAGGTTGTTGGCGTAGTTGGGCAAAGCCAAATACGCACGCAGCCAATCGGTTCCGATTCGCCGCGCCTCGTCGGCGTCCTCGGAAAGGACGACGGTCTGTTCAGGCAGCAGCAGGGGGCCCTCACCCAGAGTCGCGCGAGCGGAGGCTGTGTGGTCGGGCGTGACGAGATAAGGATGCGCGCCGCGGGACCGTTCCGCCGACAGGGTCAGCATCTTGGGGCCGAGCGCGGCGAGCACCCGGTTCTCGGCGGGCACCGGCCGCACGGCGGCATCCAGCCCGTCCAGGAACGACGCCGTCGCCGCCAGCGGCTTGCGGTAGCGCCCGGGCTGGCCGGCGTCGATGAGCGGCGCGTGGCTGACGCCGATGCCGAGCAGGAACCGGTCCCCGTGCTCGTCGGTGAGTGCCGCGTAGGACTCGGCGACGTCGCCGGGTGCATGCATCCACAGGTTGAGGATCCCGGTCGCGACCACGGTCCGCTCGGTCGCGGCGAGCAGGTTGCCGACGGCGTCGAACACCGGTCCGCCGACGTCGGGTATCCACAGCGCGGGGAAACCCAACTCGTCCAATTCCGCTGCCGCCTCGGCGGATTCGGACGGATCGCCGTAGCGCAGTTGACTGCTCCAGATTCCCACACCGGCTAGTTCCATCGGCGGTTGTTCCTTTCGTTCGCTTGTCGGTCGGTCGCGCTGTAGTCGGGCACCGGCATCGAGTCGTGCATCCGGACGCCCTTGGCGTTCAGCTTGGCCAGCGACCGCGACAACGACCCGGGCATGGCCGAGACCAGCTGCGCGCCGCGGGTCAACGCCCACACGCCGAACCGCGACCCGGGAATGATGCCCTTGGCGGCGCCGCGGGCGAACGCGCGGCTCTGGTGTACCGGCTCGCGCATCTGCAGTTCGTAGGCGGAGAACGCGCGCAGGAGGTCGCCGTCGGCCTGGGCGAGCTCGCCGGCCAGTACGTAGGCGCCGAGCACCGCGAGGCTGGTACTGCCCCCGACCGCCGGGCCGGGGCAATATCCCGCGTCGCCGACGAGGGTGACCCGCCGACGTGACCATCGGTCCAGTCGCAGTTGGCTGATGGAGTCGAAGTAGAAGGCGGGCGTGCTGTCGACTTCGGCTAGCCAATCGTCCACCTGCTCGTGCATATCGGCGAACGCCGAACGCAATAAGTCCTTCTGCCGCAACGCATCCCGGTGGTCATAGTCGAGTTCACGGCTACTGCGGAACAGGAAGACGGCGCGCGCGTCGTCGAGGTGCTCGGCGGTGTAGATGGCCGCGAGGCGGCCCACGCCGACGTGGCAGGTCATCTCGCCGCGGCCGGCGAGCGCC
>NZ_LZJJ01000104.1:0-6059 GCF_001667625.1 Mycobacterium sp. E1715 | reverse complement strand
CGCTGGCGCGCATCGTGTCCACCGGCGTCAGCGGCCTGTCGCCGGAGATCATGGGGCTGGGTCCGATCGAGGCGTCCAACAAGGCGCTGGCGCGGGCGGGCATGTCGATCAACGACATCGACCTCTACGAGATCAACGAGGCCTTCGCGGTCCAGGTGCTGGGCTCGGCCCGCGAGCTGGGCATGGACGAGGACAAGCTGAACGTGTCCGGCGGGGCGATCGCACTGGGCCACCCCTTCGGCATGACCGGCGCGCGGATCGCGACCACGTTGATCAACAACCTGCAGACGCACGACAAGACGTTCGGCCTGGAGACCATGTGTGTCGGTGGCGGCCAGGGCATGGCGATGATCATCGAGCGGCTCAGCTGACCGCTCTTCACTAGCGGTCGAGCGTGCGCCCAGGGCGGCGACACGCCGGGAAGGCCCGCCATGAGCGCACGCTCGGCGGCGTCAGTTCACATTCGACGCCCGGCACGAAAAGACCGGCACGCCTTTGGCGTGCCGGTCTTTTCGTCGACGAGGGTTAGTCGTTCTGCAGATAACTGAGCAGACGCAGGATCTCGATGTACAGCCAGACCAGCGTCACGGTCAGACCCAGCGCGATGCCCCAGGCCGCCTTGTCCGGCGCCCCGGCGCGCACCATCTGGTCGGCCGCGTCGAAGTCGATCAGGAAGCTGAACGCCGCGATCCCGATGCACACCAGCGAGAAGATGATGGCGATCGGTCCGCCGCTGCGCAGGCCCAGGCCGGTACCGCCGCCGACGTGGAACATCGCGAGCACGAAATTGCCGAGCATCAGGAACAGCACGCCGAACATCGCGGCGACCAGCATCCGGGTGAACTTGGGCGTGACCCGGATGGCCCCCGTCTTGTAGACGACGAGCATGCCGAAGAACACCCCGAAGGTGCCCAGGACGGCCTCCCCGATCAACGCGCCGGCATTGGCGTGCGAGACGGAGAAGTTGGCGAACACGAACGAGATGGCGCCCAGGAAGAGCCCCTCGAGCACGGCGTAGCTGAGCACGATGGCCGGGCTGTCCTGCTTGCGGCCGAACGTCGCGACCAGCACCAGCCCCAGGCCGCCCAGCGCGCCGATCATTGTCAGCGGCATCGCCAGCGCCAGGTTGGACGCCACCAGGAAGTAGGAGACCACGGCGGACACCGCCAGCACGGCCAGCGTGATGCCGGTCTTGGTGACGACGTCGTCGATGGTCAGCGGACGCGAAGCCCTGGCCTCCTGGTACGGAGCTGGGTAGGGCGCCGCGTAGGGGTCGGCTCCATAGCCGTAGCCCTGCATCGGGGGCGCGCCCGTGCCGAATTGCGCGTATCCGCCCTGCTGCTTGGGCAGCGAACGAAATACCGGGTTGCTTGTCTCCCGCACCGTCGGATCCTCTCTATTGGCTTCGAGCTGTGCGAACACAATCTCAACGAGCAGCGTGCCGTCCGGGTTCCCAGCCGAACTGGGCATTTTCCGGCGCCCAGAGCCTTTGCTGCTGGCGTCGGGTTAAAGATAACCCTTACCCGCGGGTAGGGCGCCGGTCGTCACGATCTAGATTTTTCGTCGAGGGTGACCCGGCGATGGGAGGTTTGGGCGTGACCGACGAATCCGACGAGGTTCTCACCCGCATCGACGGCGACGTCGGTCTGATCACGCTCAACCGCCCCAAGGCCATCAACTCGCTCAATCAGCAGATGGTGGACGCGCTCGGCGCGATCCTCACCGACTGGGCCGACGACGACGCGGTGCGCGCGGTCGTGCTCTCCGGCGCCGGTGAGCGCGGGTTGTGCGCCGGCGGCGACGTGGTCTCCATTTATCAAAGCGCGCGCAAGGACGGCGTCGAGGCGCGGCGGTTCTGGCGCGACGAGTATCTGCTCAACGCCCAGATCGCCGACTTCTCCAAGCCATACGTGGCGCTGATGGACGGCATCGTGATGGGCGGCGGCGTCGGCGTCAGCGCACACGCGAACATCCGCGTGGTGACCGACACCTCGAAGGTCGCGATGCCCGAGGTCGGCATCGGCTTCGTTCCCGACGTGGGTGGGGCGTTCCTGCTGTCGAGGGCGCCCGGCGGGCTGGGGCTGCACGCGGCGCTGACCGGGGCGCCGTTTTCCGGCGCCGACGCCATCGCCATGGGGTTCGCGGACCACTACGTGCCCCACCCGGATCTCGAGGCGTTCACCCGGTCGATCGTCGCCGATGGGGTGCAGGGCGCCCTGGTCAAGCACGCCGTCGAGCCGCCACCGAGCGAGCTTGCGGCCCAACGTCATTGGATCGACGATTGCTATGCGGCTGAGACGGTCGAAGAGATCGTCGCCAATCTGCGCGGACACGGCGGCCCGGCCGCGGAGGCGGCCGACCTGATCTCCACCCGCTCGCCGATCTCGTTGTCGGTGACGCTGGAGGCCGTTCGGCGCGCCGCCAAACTCGAGACGGTGAAAGACGTTCTGGTTCAGGACTATCGGGTGTCGTCGGCGTCGCTGCGGTCGCACGACCTGGTGGAAGGCATCCGGGCGCAGCTGATCGACAAAGACCGCAACCCGAAGTGGTCGCCGGCGACGCTGGGCGCGGTGACCGCCGCCGACGTCGAGGCGTATTTCACCCCGGTCGACGACGACTTGAGTTTCTAGAAAGGCGATTTGGATGACAGACCCCACCTCCAAGAGCTACGAAACCATCCTGGTCGAACGCGACGGGCGCGTCGGCACCATCACCCTGAACCGGCCCAAGGCGCTCAACGCGCTGAACACCCAGGTGATGAACGAAGTCACCAGCGCCGCAGCGGAACTCGACAACGACCCCGGCATCGGGGCGATCATCATCACCGGTTCGGCCAAGGCGTTCGCCGCCGGCGCCGACATCAAGGAAATGGCCGCCCTGACGTTCGCCGACGCGTTCGGCGCCGACTTCTTCGCCCCCTGGGCCAAACTCGCCGCCGTGCGCACCCCGACGATCGCCGCGGTCGCCGGGCACGCGCTGGGCGGCGGCTGCGAGCTCGCCATGATGTGCGACGTGTTGATCGCCGCCGACACGGCGAAGTTCGGCCAGCCCGAGATCAAACTCGGGGTGCTGCCCGGCATGGGCGGTTCGCAGCGACTGACTCGCGCCATCGGCAAGGCCAAGGCCATGGACCTCATCCTGACCGGGCGCACCATCGACGCCGCCGAAGCCGAACGCAGCGGCCTGGTTTCGCGCGTGGTGCCGGCCGACGACCTGCTCGACGAGGCCAAGGCCGTCGCCACCACCATTTCGCAGATGTCACGCTCGGCGGCCCGGATGGCCAAGGAGGCCGTCAACCGCGCGTTCGAATCCACCTTGTCCGAGGGACTTCTCTACGAACGTCGGCTCTTCCACTCCACCTTCGCGACCGACGACCAGTCCGAGGGAATGACGGCGTTCATCGAGAAGCGCGCTCCCAACTTCACCCACCGGTAGGCCTGCGATGACCGAGCCGGGTTCTGCGACGACCGCGCCGGAAGACGAGGCCGAGCCGGCAGCCGAACCGGAAGCCGGTCCGGCGACTCGCCGGCTACGGTGGAGCCAAAAGCCCTGGTGGGTGCGCCATTACACGTTCACCGGCACCACCGTCGGGCTGATCTTCATCTGGTTCTCCATGACGCCGTCGCTGCTGCCGCGGGGCGCGCTGTTCCAGGGCCTGGTCAGCGGGATCTCCGGCGCCATCGGCTACGGGCTGGGCGTCTTCGCCGTGTGGCTGGTCCGCTACATGCGCGCCAAGGACCACAGTCCCCCGCCGCCGCGGTGGGCGTGGATGGTCCTGATCCCGATCGGCGCGCTCGGAATGGTGTTGATGGCCATCTGGTTTCACGTCTGGCAGGACAACGTGCGTGACCTGATGGGCGTCGCACACCTGCAGTGGTACGACTACCCGGTCGCCGCGGGCCTGTCGATCGTGGTGCTGTTCACCTTGGTCGAAATCGGCCAGTTCATCCGGTGGCTGGTCCGCTTCCTGGTGGGTGAGGTCGACCGCATCGCGCCGTTTCGGCTGTCGGCGACCATCGTGGTGGCGTTGCTCGTGGTGCTCACCATCACCCTGCTCAACGGCGTGGTGCTCAAGTTCGCCATGCGCACCATGAACAACACCTTCGCGTCGGCGAACAACGAGATGAACCCCGACACGGCGCCGCCCAAGACCCCGCTGCGTTCCGGCGGGCCCGAGTCGCTGGTGTCATGGGAATCCCTTGGGCACCAAGGCCGCATCTTCGTCGAAGCCGGGCCCAGAGTCGACCAGCTCGCCGCCTTCAACGGCGCGCCGGCCACCGAACCGATCCGGGCCTACGCGGGACTGAACTCCGCGGACGGCATCACGGCGACCGCCGAGCTCGCCGCCCGTGAGCTGCAACGCACCGGCGGGCTGCAACGTGCCGTCGTCGCCGTGGCGACAACCACCGGCACCGGCTGGATCAACGAGGCCGAAGCCGACGCGCTCGAGTACATGTACAACGGCAACACCGCGATCGTCAGCATGCAGTATTCGTTCCTGCCGAGCTGGCTGTCCTTCCTGGTGGACAAGGAGAACGCCCGCCACGCCGGGCAGGCGTTGTTCGAGGCCGTCGACCGACTCATCCGCCAGATGCCCGAGGCGCAACGCCCCAAGCTCGTCGTGTTCGGCGAGAGCCTGGGATCGTTCGGCGGCGAGGCGCCGTTCATGAGCCTCAACAACGTCCTCGCCCGCACCGACGGCGCGCTGTTCAGCGGACCGACATTCCAGAACACCATTTGGACCGACCTGACGTCGACGCGCGACGCCGGCTCCCCGGAGTGGCTGCCGATTTACAACGACGGCAAGAACGTCCGATTCGTCGCTCGCCCAACCAACTTGGGCCGCCCGAACTCGTCGTGGGACCACCCGCGGGTGGTCTATCTACAGCACGCCTCGGATCCGATCGCCTGGTGGTCACCCGACCTGCTGTTCAGCGAACCGGACTGGCTGCGGGAGCGGCGGGGCTATGACGTGCTGCCCGAGACGCGCTGGATCCCGGTGGTGACGTTCCTACAGGTTTCGGCGGACATGGCGGTGGCGGTCGACGTGCCCGAGGGACACGGCCACCACTACGTCGCCGACGCTGCCGACGGCTGGGCCGCCGTGCTGTCACCGCCCGGCTGGTCGCAGGAGAAGACCGACAAGCTGCGGCCGCTGCTGCATTCGGACGCGACCTCCACCGGCTAGAGCCAGCGGCGACCCGGCGTGCCGGAGTTGGCGAGCAGCCCCGGGCCGGCGTCCACCGGCGCGGCACCGGAAAGCTGTTCCAGCACACCCGAACCGGCGAGGGCGTGATACCCGCCGATGACGTCGGTGGCGCGGTGCAGGCCGATGTCGAGCAGCGCGGCGGCAGCGAGGCTCGAGGTATAACCCTCCGAGCAGACGATCACCCATTCGACGTCGTCGCCGACCGCCTCGGGCAGCCTGGCGTCGCTGGTGGGGTCGCAGCGCCACTCCAAGACGTTGCGCTCGATCACCAGCGCACCGGGGATCTCACCCTCGCGGAACCGCTGGGCCTGCGGACGGATGTCGACGAGCACCGCCCCGCGCCGCAGCGCGTCGGGCACTTCGGCGGCGGGAAGGCGACGGAAACGGCGCCGGGCGGATCTCAACACAACGTCGATGCGGCTCATCACGGTCCCTCCGGTTGATCGGTCAGCTCGGTGCGCTGGCGGCGCAGGCGATTACGGCCGGTGACCTCGTAGTAGGACATCGCGGTCAGCGGCGGCGAATAGGCGTGCACGCTGAGCGACGGACGCACCGCCCCGCCTCCGGCGCCCGCGAAGCCCGAGACAGGCACCGCCACGGGCCGGGGGGCCCACACCACGTCGTGCACCCAGCCCAGCGGGAACCCGGCCTGGTCGCCGGCGTCCAGCCGCCGCTGCCGCAGGGCGCGGCCGTCCCAGCGGAATTCGTTGAGCGAGCCGGACACCACGGTCAGCGCGCCCAGCGATCCCCCGTGGTCGTGCAGTTCGGTGTGATGGCCGGGCACCCAGCTGATCAGCCAGACGTCCAGCTCCTCGTCACCGTGGATGCGGGTGAACCAGCGCCGCGTCTC
>NZ_LZJJ01000103.1:0-14304 GCF_001667625.1 Mycobacterium sp. E1715 | reverse complement strand
GGTCCAGGTGGCGTTGAGCTGAGGGCCGGTGTCGGTGTCGATGGTGGCGGCGTTGAGCTCGGCCGTGTGCGACAGCGGCATCGGCGCCGTGCTGGCCACGGCTATGGCCGACAAGCCGTCCTCGCTGATCAGCCAAAGCTCATCGATGGCCCCGGGCGCGGTCGCACTGAGCCGTCCTAGGTAGTTGAATCCGATGGTGGGGTCGGGTGCGGTTAGGGCGGTGTCCGGGTTGAGGTAGCGCAGCAGTCCGTAGGTCAGGGGGTGGGGCGCGGCGCGCAGTTGTTCCTTGGCGCCCTTGACGATCGGGCCCAGTGCGGGGTCGCCCGCTGCTATATGGTCCCAGCGCAGCCCACCGACGTTCAGTGCGACGGGGTATTTGGTGGTGAACCAGCCCACGGTGCGTGACAGATCCACCGCGTCGGCCAGGTCGTCGTGGCGGCCGTGGCCTTCGACGTCAATGCCCACGGTTTGGCCGGTGGAGCCGAGGAATTCGGTCCAGGCCAGGGCGTAGGCGATCAGCAGGATTTCGTGGATGCCGGTGTGGAAGGCCGCGGGTACGTCGGTGAGCAACACCCGGGTGGTCTCGGTGTCCAGGGTGGCGGTGAGGTGCCCGGCGCTGGTGTAGGTGTCGCCGGGCTGCGGTGGGGGCAGCGCGGCCGCGGTCGCCGCGACGTGGTTCCAGGTGTCGGCCTGCGAGACGACGGCCGGGGTGTGGGCGTGCTCGTCGAGCAACGCGGCCCACCGCTGGAATGAGGTGCCGATTTGGGGCAGGGTGATCGGCTGGCCGTGGTGGTGCTGGGCCCACGCGATGTTGGTGTCCTCCAACAGGATCCGCCATGACACCGCATCGACGGCCAGATGGTGAACGATCAGCACCAGCTGGCCGGTAGTGGAGACCCACAACGCGCTGAGCATCACGCCACCGCCGGGGTCGAGCCGGGACCTCGCCTGGGCGAGGACATCATCGGTCAGCGCGTCGACGGTGTGCAGGCACTGAGCGCCGTCGACCGCCCCGGGTCCGGGAACGGTCAGCGACCGCCCACTCGTATCGGCCCGCGCCCGCAGCATAGGGTGGCGGTCGAGCAGTGCTTGCAGGATGACGAGCGCGTCGTCGTGGGTCGCTTCGGTCGGTGCCTGCAGCACCATGGATTGGTTGAACTGGTCGATCGGGCCGTCAATGTCGAACAGCCAGTGCATGATTGGCGTGGGCTTGACGGACCCGATCCCGTCGTCGGTGGTCCGTTGATGGCCGTCGGTGATGCCAGGGATGCGGGCCAGCCGCGCCACGGTCTGCTCGACGAAGATGTCACGGGGGCGGCAGGCCAACCCGGCCGCGCGGGCCCTGGCGACTACTTGCATCGACAGGATGCTGTCGCCGCCGAGGTCGAAGAAGGAGTCGTCGACGCCGACGCGCTCGACCCCGAGGATCTCGGCGTAGATGGCGGCCAGGACTTCTTCGACGGGGTTGGTCGGGGCGCGGTAGCGATCGACATCCACGTAGTCGGGGGCGGGCAGGGCGCGGGTGTCGAGCTTGCCGTTGACCGTGATCGGCAGGGTGTCCACCACGACGATCGCGGTGGGCACCATGAAGCCGGGCAGCCGCTCGGCCAGCGCGGCGCGCGCCGCAGCGGGATCGGCGGTGCCGGTGATGTAACCGACTAGCCGCCGGTCACCGGGACGGTCCTCACGGGCGATCACCGCAACCTGTCCGACGTCTGGGAGTTCGCCCAGGGCCGCGCGGATCTCGCCGAGTTCGATGCGGTACCCGCGAATCTTCACCTGTTCGTCGGCGCGCCCCAGGTAGTCCAGTTGCCCGTCGGGTCGCCAGCGCACCAAGTCCCCACTGCGATACATCCGGGTGCCGGGCGGGCTGTAGGGGCAGGCCACAAACCGGGCCGCGCTCAGCCCGGGCCGGCGCCAATAGCCGATCCCGACGCCGCGGCCGGCGACATAGAGTTCGCCAACGACGCCGGGCGGGACGGGACGCAGCCAGGGGTCGAGGACGAACAGCGCCGCGCCGGGCACCGGTAGGCCGATGGGGACCGCGGCCGAACCGGGCGCCAGCGGGGCGCTGATGGTGGCATAGACCGTGGTTTCGGTGGGGCCGTAGCCGTTGACCATCACCCGCCCGGGCGCCCAGCGCTCGACGATCTCGGCTGGGCAGGCCTCTCCGGCGGCCACGAGCGCCAACGGCTGTAGCCCGGCGGGGGAGAGCATTGCCACCGCTGACGGGGTCTGACTCAAGACGGTGACGTGTTCGGAGATCAGCAGGGCGCGCAGCTCGTCGGGGGAGCGGGTCACCTCCTCGGGCACCACCACCAACCGCCCGCCGTGCGCCAACGCACCCCAGATCTCCCACACCGAAAAGTCGAACGCATACGAATGGCACTGCGTCCACACCTGCTTGGGCTCCAGCTCGAAACCCACCTCCAGTGCGTCGAACAGGCGGGTGACGTTGTGGTGCGTGACCGCAACCCCTTTGGGCACCCCGGTAGTGCCCGATGTGTAAATGATGTGCGCGACATTGTCGGCTGCCGGTGCCGGCAAATCCGTACTCGGCTGGGCGTCAATCCGCGGGTCGTCGACGTTGACGACGATGAAGGCGTGCCCGTTCAGCCGTGGGCGCAACGCTGTGGTGGTGAGCGCGGCCACCGGCCTGGAGTCGGCCAGCAGGAAGTCGATCCGCTCGTCGGGCAGCGCCGGGTCGATCGGCAGGTACGCCGCGCCGGTCTTGAGCACCGCCAAGATCGCCACAATGGCCGCACCGGAACGCGGGAGGACCAGTCCCACGCATTCACCCGGGCCGGCACCGTAACCAATCAGCAGATGAGCCAGCCGGTTTGACGCACCATCGACCTCGCGGTAGGTCCAGGACTGTTCCCCGAACCGCAGCGCCACCGCTTCCGGGGCCCGCAGCACCTGCTCGGCGAACAGCGCCGGAATCGACACCGCCGCCGCGGCCTGCTCCAACACCGGCCACCGGCCCATCTCGCCCAGACGGGTGAGCTCACCGGCCTGGAGCACATCGAGCGACGACAACCGCACACCCGGATCAGCGGTCATCGCCACCAACACCCGCTCCAACCGCTCCACCACCGCGGCGACCGTGCCGGCGTCGAACACGTCGGTGCGGAACTCCACCGCACCCGAAATCCCAGCCGGCTCACCCTCATCGGTGAAGCGCTCAGCCACGTTGAACGTCAAATCCATCCGGGCGGTATGGGTGGTGATCGGCACCTGGGACACCTGTAAATCCCCCAACGCCAACCCCGGATCAGCGCCGGTGCCCGGCAGGTTCTGCCAGGCCACCATCACCTGCACCAGCGGATGATGAGCCAGCGACCGCGCCGGGTTGAGCCGCTCAACCAGCACCTCGAACGGCACGTCTTGGTGGTCATAGGCGGCGAGGCTTTGCCTCCGCACCTGGCCGAGCAACTCATTGACGGTCGTATCACCCGCGACGTCGACGCGCAGTACCAGTGTGTTGACGAAGAACCCCACCAGGCCCTTGAGCGCGGGGTCGCGTCGCCCTGCGATCGGAAAACCCACCGGCACATCCGACGTCGCGGTCAGCCGCGACAACAACACCGCTAACGCGGCCTGAACCACCATGAAACTCGTCGCGTTGCACTCCCGGGCCAGCGCACGCACCCGCTGCTGTAACTCCGCCGGCCACTCCACCGGCACCGTCGCCCCACGCAGATCGGCCACCGCCGGATAAGGCCGATCTGTGGGCAACTCCAACCGCTCCGGCATCCCCGCCAGCGCATCCTCCCAATACGCCAACTGCGCGGCAATGCGACTGTCGCCATCATCGAGATCACCCAACTGCGCGCGCTGCCACACCGCGTAATCCGCATATTGCACTGGCAATTCGGCCCAGTCAGGGGCTTCGCCGCTGCACCGGCTGGCATACGCGACATTCAGGTCACCCACGAGCGGGGTGATCGACCAGCCATCCGCGGCGATGTGGTGTACCACACCCACCAGCACGTGGTCGTCGTCGCCGACGCGGAAAAGCTGCACTCGGAAAGGAATCTCGGCCCTCAAGTCGAACGTGCGCCGCGCCGCGGCGTCGATGGCCTCATGAAGCGCGCCCGGGGACCACCCGGCGGCGTCGGTGACGTCCACAACGCCGGCGCAGTTACTCGGCAGCACGCGCTGGAAGGGCACCCCGTCGACGTCGGGGAACACCGTGCGCAGCGATTCGTGCCGGCCTATGACGTCGTCCACGGCCATCCGCAACGCAGTCAGATCCAGCGTTCCCCGCAAACGCAAGGCCACCGCCAGGTTGTAAACCGCTGAAGGCCCGTGCAATTGGTCGAGAAACCAGAGCCGACTCTGGGCGAAGGACAGCGGAATGACTTCCGGCCGTTGGACGGCCAGAAGAGGCTGAAGGCGGCTGTCATCGCCACCGATGTGTGCGGCCAGTTGCGCGACCGTTGGCGCGTCGAACAGAGTCTGCATTGACAGGTCGGTGGCCAGGTCGGAGCCGATCGCCGCGATCACGCGCATCGCGGAAACCGAGTCGCCGCCGAGGTCGAAGAAAGAGTCGTCGACTCCGACCCGGTCGATGCCGAGAACGCGGGCATAGATGCCGGCGAGGATGTCCTGGGTGGGATCCTTCGGAGCGCGGTACCGCTGACCGTTGGTGTACTCCGGCGCCGGGAGGGCTCGGGTGTCGAGTTTGCCGTTGACCGTCAGCGGCAGCGTTTGCAAGACGACGATGGCCGACGGAACCATGTATCCGGGCAGCCGCCGGGCCAGTGCATCCCGTGCCACAGCGGGATCGACTGCTCCGGTCGCCGTTTCGGTGAGGTAGCCGACGAGCCGCCGGTCACCGGGCCGGTCCTCTCGGGCGATCACCGCGGCCTGTCCGACGCCCGGGAGTTCGCTCAAGGCGGAGCGGATTTCGCCGAGTTCGATGCGATACCCGCGAATCTTCACCTGTTCGTCGGCGCGGCCGAGGTAGTCGAGTTGGCCGTCCGGCCGCCAGCGCACCAGGTCCCCGGTGCGATACATGCGGGTTCCGGGCGGGCCGAATGGACAGGCCACGAAGCGCGAAGCGGACAGTCCGGCCCGGCGCCAGTAGCCCACCCCGACGCCGCGGCCGGCGATATACAGCTCGCCGACCACCTTGGGCATCACGGGACACAGCAACTCGTCGAGGACGAAGAACGCGGCTCCCGTGATCGGGGACCCGATGGGTGGCGAACCCGATCCCGGCAGCAGTGGAGCACTCTTGGACGCCCACATCGTGGTTTCCGTCGGGCCGTAGACGTTGGTCATCACCCGTCCGGGCGCCCAGGCATCCACCAGCGCCGGAGGACAGGCTTCGGCGCCGATGACCAACGCCGTGAATTCCAGTCCCTCGGGGGACAGGGTGCTCACTGCCGACGGGGTCTGCGTCAGCACGCGGACGCGCTCTTTTGTCAGTAGGTTGTGGAATTCGCCGGGTGATCGAGCCACCGACTCGGGCACCACCACCAGACGCCCGCCGAACAGCAACGCGGCCCAGATCTCCCACACCGAGAAGTCGAACGCGTAGGAATGGAACTGCGTCCACACCTGGTCCGGGCCCAGTCGAATACCGATGTCGAGCGCGTCGAAAAGCTGGGTGACGTTGTCATGCGTGACCGCAACGCCTTTCGGCACCCCGGTGGTGCCTGAGGTGTACACGATGTGGGCTATGTCATCGGGCGCGGGGAGGGGTAAGGCGGTGTCGGGTTGAGCGTCGATGCGAGCGTCGGCGGTATCGATGACAGTCAGGCCGCATCCGTCCAGTCGCGAACGCATCTCCGCGGTCGTCACGACGGCGATCGGGGTGGCGTCGGTGAGCATGAACTCGATGCGGGACCGCGGATGCATGGGGTCGATCGGCAGATACGCCGCCCCGGTTTTGAGCACCGCCAGGATCGCCGTTATCGCCTCGGCGCACCGGGGGAACAGCAGTGCGACACACACGCCCGGTCGCGCGCCGTGCTCGATCAGCAGATGTGCCAACTGATTAGCGGCCTCGTCGAGCTCGCGGTAGGTCATCGAGCGGCCTTCGAAGGTCACGGCCAGCGCCTCGGGGGTCCGCGACACCTGGGCGGAGAAGAGCGCCGGAACCGATAGCGGCACCGCGGGCCGGGTCAATGCGGCGCGGTTGCTCCAGTCGTCCAGGCGCGCGTGTTCCGTCTCGTTGAGCAGATCGATGGACAACAATCTCCGCGTCGGATTGGTGGTCAACGTTGTCCCCCTAGGTCGGTGGTCATGGCCACCAACGCGCGCTGGAAGCGGTCGATCAGTGATTCGATGGTCTCGGCGTCGAACACGTGGCTGTCGTATTCGACGCGAAGAAGCAATTCGCGGTCGGGGCGGGCCTGCATTGTCAGCGGGTAATGACTGGATTCGGTACCGGTCAAGTCGGTGATCGCCAGCCCGTTGGTGTGCGACAGCGCCGTGGTGTCGATCGGGTAGTTCTCGAACACGAACAGCGTGTCGAAGAGCTGGTCGAGCCCGGTGATGCGGTGAATCTCCTTGAGCGCCAGATGCTGATGATCCAGGGTGCGCTCGTAAGCAGTGTGCAATTGCCCGAGCAGGTCTGCGACGGTGGTGGCCGGGGTGATGGTGGCTCGGACGGGGATGGTGTTGATCATCAGACCCACCATCGTTTCCGCGCCGACCACCTCGGTCGGCCTGCCCGAAACAGCCGCCCCGAATACGACGTCGCGCCGGCCCGTCATGGACATCAATACCTGTGCCCAGGCGCCCTGCAGCACCGTGTTGACGGTGGTGTGACAGGAGCGGGCCAGTTCGTTGACGGCCTGGGTGGTGCCCTCCGGCACGCGAGCCGACGCGAGGCCTCGGGTTCCCAGCGTCGGGGTGCCCGGCGGTGCGACCAGAGTCGGGGTGTGGAAACCGGTGAGCACCTCGCGCCAGGCCTGCTCCGCGGCGTCGAGGTCGCGCTTGGCGAGCCAGGTGACGAACCGGCGATATGGGACGGCCGCCGGTAGATGTTGGCCGTAATAGGTAGCGAAGATCTCTTGCAGGAGCACGGGCAGCGACCAGCCGTCCAGCACGATGTGGTGATTGGTCAACACCACTCGGTACCGCTCCGGCGCGGTGCGGATCAACGCAACGCGAAACGCGGTCGAACCCTTCAGGTCACACACCGCCGCGCGCTCGGCGTCACATATGCGCTGTAACTGCCCGTCGGCATCGCAATCGAGTTCGACGTACTGCCAGGGCGTTTGGGTGTCGGCCGGGATGATCTGCACCGGCTGGTCGAATTGTGTGCAGAACCGGGCGGCGAGGTTGGGGTGGCGACTGACGACGGTGTCCACGGCGCCGCGGAGGCGATCCGCGTCGAGCGGGCCGGAGACGGTGATGTCGAGCTGCATCGAGTACAGGTCGCCGTCGCGGTTCTGGGCCGCCGCGTGGAACAGCAATCCTTGCTGGAGGGGAGTGAGCGGAAGTATGTCGGCGATCCGGAAATGCCGCTGGAGTTGGTCGATTTGGTGCTGGGTGAGACCGGCGGGCGCGATGTCCGAGGGGGTGAGTCCCCCGCCGCCGCGCTGGACGTGTGCGCAGATCCCGGTAAGAGCGTCGAACCACAGCTGATTGAGCCTGTCGACCTGCGCGTCATCGAGCGCCGTAGGCGCCCAGGTCCATTGGGCCTCCAGGTGGGGCCCGGCACCGGCGTCCACGGCGCCCGCGCTGAGTTCCAGGGTGTGTGCGAGTGGCATCGGCACCGCGCTGGCGAAGGTGGTGACCGCCAGACCGTCCTGGCTGGCCCGCCAGAGATCGCCGGACGCCTCGGTCCCGTGCAACCGTCCGAAGTAATTGAACCCGATCGCCGGATCCGGCCCACCCAATACGACGTCGGCGTTGAGGTAGCGCAGGAGGCCATACGTGATGCCGTCGGGCAGGGCCCGCAGTCGTTCCTTTGCGCGCTTGACGAACGCCCCGACTGCGGCGTCACCGGCCACCAGTTGCGCCCAGCGCGGCCCGACGACCGGTAACGCCGCGGGGTATTTGGTGGTGAACCAGCCCACGGTGCGTGACAGCTCGACATCGGTGGTGAGGTCCTCGTAGCGACCATGTCCCTCGACGTCGATCGCGATCGACCCGCCCTCGTCGGCGCCCGAGAACTCACCCCACGCCAACGCGAGGGCGATCAACAGGATGTCCTGGACGCCGGTGTGAAACGCGGTGGGAACCTCGCCGAGCAGGAGGCGGGTGGTCTCGGTGTCGAGGGATGCCGTGAGGTGCCCGGCGCGGTCGTAGGTGTCAGTCTCGGGCTTGACCGGGGGCAGGGCGGCTTGGGCGGGCAGCGACCGCTGCCACACTTCGGTCTGGTCGATGACTTCGCGCCGCTGCGCATGCTCGGCAAGGAGTGCCGCCCAGCGCTGGAAGGATGTGCCGCCCGCCGGCAGCGCGACCGGTTGGCCGCTCAGGCGCTGGGCCCAGCCGATATTCAGGTCTTCCAAGAGGATTCGCCAGGACACGGCGTCCACGGCCAGGTGGTGGATGATCAGCACCAGCTGGCCGGTGGTCACCCAGACCGCGCTGAGCATTACGCCGGCAGAGGGGTTGAGCCGTGACCGGGCGATCGCCACCGCGTCTTCGGTCAACTCGTCGACGGCGAGCAGGCAGCTTTCGGCGTCCAACGCACCGGTCCCGGGCGCCGTCAACGACCACTCGCCGGCGTCGAAGTTGTCGACACGCAGCCGCAGCATCGGGTGGTGGTCGAGCAGGGCTTGCAGGAGCGCGACCACGTCGGGCCGGGTGACGCCGTGGGGTGCCTCGATCATCATCGTCTGATTGAACTGATCGACGGGACCGTCGATGTCCCACAGCCAGCGCGTGATCGGGGTGGGTATTACCGGGCCGATGCCCGCGTCGAGCGGGCCGATGCCGTCGCTGATCTGGGCGACGCGGGCCAGCCGCGCCACCGTCTGTTCGACGAAGATGTCTCGCGGGCGGCAGATCACGCCGGCCGCGCGGGCCCGTGCGACCACCTGCATCGACGAGATGCTGTCGCCGCCAAGGTCGAAGAAGGCGTCGTCCACTCCGACGCGATCGAGTCGCAGGACCTCGGCGAAGATGCCCGCCAGGATTTCCTCGATGGCATCGGACGGCGCACGATAACTTTCGGAGGCCTGGTAGTCGGGCGCGGGCAGGGCGCGGGTATCGAGTTTCCCGTTCACGGTGGTCGGCAGCGCATCGAGCACCACCACCCCGGCGGGCACCATGTAGCCAGGCAGCCGCTCCGCGAGCGCGGCGCGCGCGTCGATCGGATCGGCGGATCCCGTGATGTAGGCGACCAGCCGCTTGTCGCCCGGATGGTCTTCGCGCGCGATGACGGCGGCACGCTCCACGCCGTCGAGTTGGCTTAGCGCGGCATGGATTTCGCCGAGCTCGATGCGGTACCCGCGGATCTTGACCTGCTCGTCGGCGCGTCCGAGGTAGTGCAGTTGGCCGTCGGCGCCCCAGCGGACCAGGTCCCCGGTGCGGTACATGCGTGCCCCATGGCCCCCGAACGGGCAGGCCACGAATCGTGACGCCGTCAGCCCCGCGCGGCGCAGATACCCGATGCCCACGCCGTGGCCGGCGACGTACAACTCACCGATCACCCCGGACGGCACCCGGCGCAACGACTCGTCGAGGACGAACAGCGCCGCTCCGGGTACCGGACTCCCGATGGGCACCACCCCGGATCCGGCCGTCAGCGGCGCGCTGATCGCGACGCACATCGTCGTCTCCGTCGGGCCGTAGGCGTTGATCATCACCCGCCCGGGCGCCCATTGATCGACCACGTCGGCCGGGCACGCCTCACCGACCACCACCATCGCCGCCGACTCCAAACCCTCGGGCGGCAATACGGCTGCGGCGGAGGGGGTTTGCGTGAGCACGTCGACCTGTTCGGCGACCAGCAGGTGGTGGAAGTCAGTCGGCGACGCGGCGATGTCCTCGGCGACCACCACCACGCGCCCACCTCGTAGGAGCGCACCGAAGATCTCCCACACCGAGACGTCGAAGGCCAGCGAATGACATTGCGGCCAGACGCCCGGATGCGGCAAACCGCCGTCCAGTGATGCCAGCAGCTGCGTCACGTTGTGATGGGTGATGGCAACGCATTTCGGTGTGCCGGTGGTTCCGGAGGTATAGATCAGATACGCGATGTCGCCGTGGCCGGGCGCGGGTGGTGCGGTCCTTGGGTGGTCACCGACCGCGCCATCGGTGACATCCAGTACCACCAGTCCGTGCCCGGCCAGCCGCGGCCGCAGGTCGGGGGTCGTGACGGCGGCGATCGGCGCGGCGTCGTCGAGCATGAACTCCATCCGGGAAGCCGGCACCGCCGGATCGATCGGTAGGTAGGCCGCTCCCGTCTTGAGCACCGCCAGCATCGCGGTGATGGCCTCGGCGCAACGGGAGAACAACAGCGCGATGCATTCGCCCGGGCCCGCGCCGTGCCCGATCAGCCGGTGCGCCAGTCGATTCGACGCGACGTCGAGTTCGCGGTAGGTCCAGGACCGCGTCCCGTCGGTGATCGCGATCGCATCGGGTGTCCTCGCCACATGGCCGGCGAACAAGACCGGAATCGACAGCGGTGTGGGGCCCGGCCGGTCCAACATCGCCCTGTTGGACGTGGCATCGAGGCTGGCGTGCTCCTCGGCATCCAGCAGATCGATGGACGACAACCGGGCCTGAGGGTCGGCGGTCATCGCGCGCAGTAGCCGCTGGAACCGGCCGACAAGCGTGTTGATCGTCTCGGGCGCGAAAACATCCGTGCGGAATTCGACCGTTCCCCGAATGCCCGCCGGCGCACCGTCGTCGGACCAGTGTTCGGACAGCGAGAAGGTCAAATCCATGCGAGCGGTGTGGGTGTCGAGCGGCAATGGTGTGATCTCGAGGTCGCCCAACTCAAGCCCGGCGACGGGGTCGCTCCTATGGCCGGGCAGGTTCTGCCACGCCAACGCCACCTGGGCAAGCGGATGATGGCTCAGCGAGCGGGTCGGGTTGAGCCGCTCGACCAGCACCTCGAATGGCACATCCTGGTGCTCGAAGGCCAGCAGGCTGCGCCGCCGCACTTGGGCGAGCAATTCGGCGACGGTCGGGTCTCCCGCCGCATCCACCCGCAGCACCAAGGTGTTGACGAAGAAACCCACCAGGTCATCGAGCGCGGGATCACTGCGGCCGGCGATTGGGAATGCCACGGCCACATCAGAATTCGAGCTGAGCCGCGCCAGCAGAACCGCCAGGGCGGCTTGGACCACCATGAAGCTGGTCGCGTTGTGCCCGCGGGCCACCTCGGCGATGCGCTGCTGCAATTCGGCCGGCCAGTCCACGGACACGCTGTCGCCGCGCTGATCGGCCACCGAGGGATAGGGCCGATCCGTCGGGAGCTCCAAGCGTTCGGGCAAGCCCGCCAGGGCGTCTTCCCAATACTTGAGCTGCGCGGCGATCCGGCTGTCGGAATCGTCGAGCACACCGAACCGCGCCCGCTGCCACAACGTGTAGTCCACGTATTGCACTGGCAGTGGGGGCCAGTCGGGGCCGAGCTCCCGCCCTCGCGCCCGATAGGCCTCGCCGAGATCGCGGATCAACGGCGCCAGCGACCAACCGTCAAAGGCGATGTGGTGCACCACGCCGACCAACACGTGCTCGTCGGCGTCGACACGAAACAACTTCGCCCGCAGCGGAATCTCGGAATCCAAACCGAAGGGGTGGCGCGCCGTTTCATCGACGGCCTCGTCGAGCCTGGCCGGCACCCAATCGGTCGCGTCGATGACGTCCCAGCCGAAATCCGCCCGGTCGGCAGGGACGATGAGTTGCTGGGGCAGTCCATCGGGCGCGGGGAATATCGTGCGCAGGCTTTCATGCCGGGCGACCACATCTGCGAGCGCGTCGCGCAGCGAATCCGCATCGAGGGCACCGCGCAGCTTCAGTGCCACGGCCACGTGGTAAACCCCTGAGGGGCCTTGCAACTGGTCGAGAACCCACAGCCGATTCTGGGTGAACGAGAGCGGAATCACCGCCGGGCGGTGCCCCGCGGTCAACGGCTCACGGTGGCGGGCCTCGCCGTCGACGAGTGGCGCCAATTGAGCGATTGTGGGTGCGTCGAACAACGCGTGCACGGCCAGGTCCGTGTCGAGACCGGTGTTGATGGCAGCGATCAACCGCATTGCCGACAGCGAATCCCCGCCCAAGTCGAAGAACGAATCGTCGACGCCCACCCGGTCGACACCCAGCACGTGGGCATAGGTGCCGGCCAGGATCTCCTCGACCGGGGAGGCCGGGGCGCGGTAGCGACCGCGGTCCTGGTAGTCCGGCGCGGGCAGGGCCCGGGTGTCGAGCTTGCCGTTGACCGTCAGCGGCAGTGCCCCCAACACCACGACGGCGGCCGGCACCATGTGGCCGGGCAGCCGTTCGGTGAGCGTGGCGCGCGCCGCGGCGGGATCGACTGTCGCGCCGATGCTTTCGACGACGTATCCGACCAGCCGTTTGTCGCCGGGCCGGTCTTCGCGGACGGCGACGACGGCCCGATCGACACCGCCGAGTGCGGTCAGGGCGGCCTGGATCTCCGTGAGCTCGATCCGATAGCCGCGGATCTTGACCTGCTCGTCGGCGCGCCCGAGGTAGTCGAGCTGCCCGTCGGTCCGCCAGCGCACCAGGTCGCCGGTACGGTACATCCGCGTGCCGGGGGCGCCGAAAGGGCTGGCCACGAATCGAGCCGCGGTCAGGCCCGCCCGACCCAGGTAGCCGACGCCAACGCCGCGGCCGGCCACGTACAGTTCGCCGACCATTCCGGGTGGGAGCGGGCGCAGCCAGTCGTCCAGGACGAACAGTGCCGCGGTCGACACCGCAGCCCCGATCGGTACCGTCCCCAGACCTGCGGT
Source organism: Mycobacterium sp. E1715 (assembly GCF_001667625.1). Lineage (NCBI taxonomy): Bacteria > Bacillati > Actinomycetota > Actinomycetes > Mycobacteriales > Mycobacteriaceae > Mycobacterium > Mycobacterium sp. E1715. The sequence goes on along the minus strand of NZ_LZJJ01000103.1, from coordinate 1,417 downwards.
CAACGGGGCGCTCAATGTGGCGTACACGGTGGTTTCGGTGGGGCCGTAGGCGTTGATCACCACGCGCCCGGGCGCCCACCGGTCCACCAGCTCGGCCGGACACGCCTCGCCGCCGAGCAGTAGCGCGACCGAATCCAGGCCGTCCTGGGGAAGCGCCGCGGCCGCCGACGGCGTCTGGGTGAGCACGGTGATCTGTTCGGCGACGAGCAGGGCGTGGAAGTCTCTCGGTGACGCCGTCACCCGCTCGGGCACCACCACCAGTCGCCCGCCGCCGAGTAAGGCCGCCCAGACCTCCCAGACGGAAAAGTCGAACGCGTACGAGTGACACTGCGTCCAAACCTGCTCGGCGGGTAGGTGGGCTGACGCCGACTCGACCAAGTGGGCCACGTTGCGATGGCTAATCGCAACGCCTTTCGGCACACCCGTGGTTCCCGAGGTGTAGATGACGTAGGCGATGTCGTCGGCTGCCGGCATAGCAAGCGCGGATCGGGGTCGGGCCATCATGCGGTCGTCGGTGATGTCGACGACGGCCAGTGGGCGCCCGGCCAGCCGTGGACGCAGCCCGGTGGTGGTGACCGCGACGCTCGGCGCGGCGTCACTCAACATGAATTCGATCCGCTCGTCGGGCAGCGCCGGGTCGATCGCCAGGTATGCCGCCCCGGCCTTGAGCACCGCGAGCATGGCGATGACGGCCTCGGCGGACCGTTCGAGCAGCAGTGCCACGCATTGCCCGGGGCCGGCGCCGCAACCGGATATCGAGTCAGCCAACTGATTCGAGGCTTCGTCGAGATCTCGGTAAGTCAACGACCGGACCCCGTCGCGGATGGCTACGGCGTGCGGAGAGCGGACCGCATGGCCGGCGAACAGTTCCGGAATCGTCACCGGTGCGGGTGCGGACCCGGTCAGCGCCGCCCGATTGCCCATGGCGTCGAGGCGGGCGCGCTCGTCGTCGTCGAGCGCGTCGGTCGCCGACAAGGGGAGCTGCGGATCGGCGATCATGGTCAGCAGGACCCGTTCCAGCCGATTGATCAGTGTGTCAACGGTTTCCGCATCGAACACGTGAGTGTCGTACTCGACACGGAAGCCGAGCTGGGCTCCGGGCGTGACCTGGACGGTCAGGGGGTAGTGATTGGATTCGTGGCCGGTGAACTCGGCGACGGTCAATCCGTCGACGGCGGCCAGCGCGGCGGTGTCGACGGGGTAGTTTTCGTAGACGAATAGGGTGTCGAAGAGTTGGTCGTGGCCGGTGATGCGGTGAATCTCGTTGAGCGCCAGGTGTTGGTGGTCGAGGGTGTGGTTGTGGGTGTCGTGTAGTCGGTGGAGCAGCTCGGCGGTGGTCATGGTGGTGGTGATGTGCGCGCGCACCGGCACGGTGTTGATCAGCAGGCCGACCATGCGGTCGGCTCCCGGTATCTCG
>NZ_LZJJ01000102.1:0-4597 GCF_001667625.1 Mycobacterium sp. E1715 | reverse complement strand
CGCGCACCATCCTCGACTTATGTCTTTGGAGCATATTAAACCTGCGAATAATTCATTTCCTTCGCTTTGCGTCGGCGCGCAGGATTAAGGGCATGCCCCAAGGCCCCTCCACCGCCGTAGCGCACCGAGCCGGAACCCGCGGGTACCGGCGGCTGACCGCGGCGCTCTGCGGTGCCGGTCTGGCCAGCTTCGCCGCGATGTACTGCACCCAGGCGCTGCTGCCAGCGCTTTCGGCGTCGTATCGGATCGGTCCGGCCGCGGCGGCGCTCACGGTATCGCTGACCACGGGGATGCTGGCCGTCTGCATCATTCCCGCCAGCGTCCTGTCCGAGCGCTACGGCCGCATCACCGTGATGTTGACCTCGGGGTTGGCGTCCAGCGTGATCGGGCTCCTGCTGCCGTTCAGTCCGACGCTCGGCGTGCTGCTCGTCGGCCGCGCCGCGCAGGGCGCCGCGCTGGCCGGGATACCCGCCGTCGCGATGGCGTTCCTCGCCGAGGAGGTGCACGCCTCGTCGCTCGGGTCGGCGATGGGCCGCTACATCGCCGGAACGACGGTCGGCGGGCTGGCCGGACGCCTCGTCCCGTCGTTGGTCATCGAGGCGAGCGATTGGCGGGTCGCACTGCTGGTGTGCTCCCTGACGACACTGGCCGGCACGGTGGTCTTCGCCGCCCTGGTGCCGCGGTCTCAGTTCTTCGACCCGAAGGAGACGAGCGTGCGGGCCAGCATCCGGAACCTCGCCGCGCATCTGCGAAACCCGTTGCTGCTGAAGCTGTTCGCGGTGGGGTTCGTGTTGATGGGTGGATTCGTGACCGTGTACAACTACCTTGGCTACCGATTGACCGGGCGGCCGTTCGGCCTGGCGCCGTCAGCAGTCGGCCTGCTGTTCCTGCTGTACCTGGTCGGCACCTGGACGTCGGTGGCGGCCGGGCGGCTCGCCGACCGCAGGGGACGCCCACTCGTGCTGCGGGCCGCCCTGCCGGTCACGCTGACGGGCCTGCTGCTCACCGTGCCGCACGCCCTGCCCGCGATCGTGGTGGGGGTCGGCGTCTTCACGGGTGGTTTCTTCGCCGCGCACACCGTGGCCAGCGGCTGGGTGGGCGCGGTGGCACAACGCGACCGCGCGGAGGCGTCGGCGCTGTATTTGTTCAGCTACTACTTGGGCGGGTCAGTGGCCGGTGCGATCGGCGGCGTCGTGTACGCGGTCGGCGGCTGGCCGGCGACGGTCGGTTTCGTCGGCGGGCTGCTGGTGGCCGGCTCATGCCTGGTGGCGCTGTTGGTGCGGGAGGGCGACCCCCGCACCAACAACCACCTCGTTGCGGCCTTGGCGGCCGCTGACTGATGCGCCCGGTAGGCGGCTAGGGGCCGGGAGGGGTCCCGACGCAGACGCCGCCGGCGCAGGCCCCCGCGCCGCCGGGTCCGGCGGACGCACCGGCGCCCGGCACACCCGCGCTCGCGCCACCGGGGCCCGCGCCGGCGCCCGAGCCACCCGGGCCGGCCGTCGTGGCGCCCCCGGGTCCGGTCTCGGGACCGCCGCCCGGGCCGGCCGGAGTCGTCGCCGCCGGTGCCGTCGTGGTGACGCTGGCGGGCGTGGTGACGGAGGTGGTGACGGTCGAGGTCGAAGTCGTCGGGTTCTTGTTGTCTTTGCCCGAGCCGCAGCCCGCGGTCAACGAACTCAAGGCGATCGCCGCGGCGATCCCCGCGGCGAGGGAAGCACGCCGCGCAGTTCCACTAGCCATGTCAACACCAATCTCTGAAAGGGGCGATGTCCTTAGTCCCCTTACCCACTCGGGTCGGAAATCAATCCATCAGGCCGGCGGGTCGGCGGGCGTGGCGAGCCGGGTGGGCTGCTCATACCCGCGAAGAGTCACGGTTTCGCCCAAAGTCCAACGGCCGCGCTCGTTCTCGCTCGCGCCTTCGAGGGCATCGGCCGTCGCCAGCAGTCGACCCGGGTACGACTTGGCGAGTTCGCAGAGGCGGGCCGCCTCGTTGACCGGACCGCCGATTACGGTGTACTCGAAGCGTTCCCGGGCGCCGACGTTGCCGGCCACCACCTGCCCGGCCGCCACGCCGATACCGGCTTGGCACTGCGGCATTTCGTCGACGAGCCGCTCGGCGATGGCGCGCGCCGCGGCCAGCGCCTGGTCTTCCGGGCGGTCCAGATGGTTCGGGGCCCCGAAGATGGCCAGGGTCGCGTCCCCCTCGAACTTGTTGACCAGACCGCAGTGTCGGTCCACTTCCTCGACAACGATGCCGAAGAATTGATTGAGCACCGAAACGACTTCCGCCGGAGGCCGGCTGGTCACCAGTTGGGTGGAACCGACGATGTCGATGAATACGACTGCTACATGGCGTTCTTCGCCGCCCAGCTTCGGTCGCTCGCGTTCGGCGGCCAGGGCGACCTCGCGTCCGACGTGCCGGCCGAACAGGTCGCGAACCCGCTCGCGTTCGCGCAGCCCGTCCACCATCGCGTTGAAACCGCGTTGCAGCTCACCGAGTTCGGTGCCGTCGAAAACGACGAGGTCGCCCCGCAGATCGCCGCGCTCAACCCGGCGCAACGCCGCGCGGACCACGCGCACCGGAGTTGCGGTGAGCCAGGCCAGAATCCACATCAACAGGCAACCGAAGATGAGCGTGGCGATCGAGACGATCAGCACACCGACGGCGAATTGCGTTTCGGTCAGATTGCGCATCAAGGCTTGAAAGCCCGCCAGGAAGCCGATGCCGAGAACGGGCAGGCCCGAGCCGAGGAACCAGACCACCATGGTCCGGCCCATGATCCCCGAGGCGAATCGACGCGGTGGTGGCCCCGCTTCGAGCGCCTGAGCCGCCGCCGGGCGCAGCGCGAACTCTGCCAGCAGATAACTGCCGGTGGCCACCAAGATCCCGCAGATGCCCACCGCGATGAGGAAGCGCGGGATGAAGAGCGTGTTGACTAGGCCATAGAGCGTGGTCAGCACCACCGCCCCGACACCCCACAGGATGAGATCGAAGCGGGCGATTCGCCATGGGGCCAGGAACGTGTTTCGTTCGTCTTCCCGGTTCGGCGCGCGCTCCTCGATCGCCCAGCGGAGCGATACGACGGTCCTGCGGGTGATCCAGTAGGTGCCCACCGCCAGCGCCAGCGCGATGTAGGCCGGTGATGCCGCGAAGGTTATCCACCATGGCGCGTCAAACACACTCGGTTGCGGGATGGCGACGGTCACCAGGAGCAGGGCGACGCCGATGCCGATCAGGTTGGCGCCCAGCACCAGTACAGTCAGGATGACCTGGATGCGGACGCGGCGACGTGCCTGGCTTTCTGACACCCGCCCCAACAGCAGGGAGCCGTACGCCGGGGTCTCCGGTAGCCGGCCGCTCTGACGCGTGACCGTCTCGAGCACCCGCCCGATGCGTTTCGCCAAGCTCTGCGTGGCCGACATGGTGGCGCCAGCCTAATTTGTCGGCCACGCTCTAAGGTGAGTCGGGTGCGTCTAGTGATCGCCCAGTGCACTGTGGACTACGTCGGCCGGCTCACCGCGCATCTTCCCTCGGCCCGCAGGCTGCTGCTGTTCAAGGCCGACGGATCGGTCAGCGTGCATGCCGATGACCGCGCCTACAAACCGCTGAACTGGATGAGCCCGCCGTGCTGGCTGACCGAGGAGCCGGGTGAGCAGGCCCCCGTGTGGGTGGTGCAGAACAAGGCCGGCGAACAGCTGCGGATCACCGTCGAGGATGTCGAGCACGACTCCAGCCACGACCTGGGCGTCGATCCCGGGCTGGTCAAGGACGGGGTCGAAGCCCATCTGCAGGCGTTGCTCGCCGAGCATGTGCACCTGCTCGGCGAGGGGTACACGCTGGTTCGTCGCGAATACATGACCGCCATCGGGCCCGTCGACCTGCTCTGCCGTGACGAACAGGGCGGTTCGGTGGCGGTGGAGATCAAGCGGCGCGGCGAGATCGACGGGGTCGAACAGCTCACCAGATACCTCGAGCTGCTCAACCGCGACAGCGTGCTCGCGCCGGTGAAGGGCGTGTTCGCGGCCCAGCAGATCAAGCCACAGGCGCGCACACTGGCCATCGACCGTGGGATCCGTTGTATCACACTGGATTACGACAAGATGCGCGGGATGGACAGCGACGAATACCGGCTGTTCTGAGCCTCCCGGCTAGGCTGGCGGCATGGCCCGGCGCCGCACACCGCCACGTCAGCGGTGGCAGTCATCGCCGCCCCCGCCTGCCCGCCGGGTGGAGGTCGGGCCCGACGGCCACGAGTACGAAGTCCGTCCGGTCGCGGCCGCCCGTGCGGTCAAGACCTACCGTTGCCCGGGCTGCGATCACGAAATTCGGGTCGGCACCGCACATCTGGTGGTGTGGCCAACCGATCCGACCCTCGGTGGAGGCCCAGGACTCGTCGAAGATCGGCGGCATTGGCACACCCCGTGCTGGAGCCACCGCGCCACGCGGGGCCCAACCCGGAAGTGGTCTTGATCAGGCGGCCGGTTCGACCAGCTCGATGAGGACGCCGCCGGCGTCCTTGGGGTGGATGAAGTTGATCCGCGAGTTTGCCGTGCCGCGGCGCGGGGCCTCGTAGACGAGCCGGATGCCCTGCGAGCGCAG
>NZ_LZJJ01000101.1:0-3161 GCF_001667625.1 Mycobacterium sp. E1715 | reverse complement strand
GGCTGGTCGATCGGGCATCGCGGTCGAAGCTCTCCTCACTGGCACTGGGCGCCATCGGACGACTGAACAAATATCGTCATATTGTATTGTATGCTCGTTGGCGGAGTGCGCATCGCAAAGGAGTGGTGATGGCCACGCAGGTAGACGTCGGTACCCGGCCCCTGAGCAGCGACCGGGCCGTCGCGTTGTACCGCCTCATGAGCAAGGTGCACCACAGCGACCAGCGCGTCCGAAAAGGGTTGTCGTCCGGGGAAATCGCGATGAGCTATTGGCCGGTGGACGGTCAGGAGGCGATGTCGGCCGGGGCCGCGCTCGCCCTGTCAAGTGCGGACCAACTGGTCACCACCTATCGCGGGCTGGGCGACGTCGTGGCCAAGGGCGTCGACCTGACCGCGTACTTCGCCGAGATCCTGGGCCGCGGCACCGGCCTGTCGAAGGGCAAGGCCGGCGCGATGGGCATCTACGACCCCGAGCATGGCATCGCCTGGACCACCGGCATCGTGGGCGCCGGCCCCCTGATCGCGAACGGGATCGCGCTGGCGGAGGCCGTCAAGGGCAGTGACCGCGTGGTGCTGGTCAGCTTCGGCGACGGGGCGACCAGCATCGGCTACGTCCACGAGGCCATGAACATGGCTGCGCTATGGGCGCTTCCGGTGGTGTTCTTCTGCCAGAACAACGCGTGGGCCGAATGCACGCCGGTGGCCGGTTACACCCGCACGGCGCGATTGTCCGACCGGGCCGCGGGTTATGCGATGCCCGGCGTCACGATCGACGGCACGGACCCGCACGCGGTGTACCAGGCAGTGGCCGAGGCGGCCGAGCGCGCACGGTCCGGGGGCGGGCCGTCGTTCGTCGAAGCGGTCGCCTACCGCCTGCAGGGGCACTACTTCGGCGACCAGATGCCCTACGCCGACCCCGACGAGCTGGCCGCCAAGCGCGCCGACCCGCCCTTCGCGCGGTATCGGCGGCGGCTCATCGACGAGGGTTTGGCGCATGACGTCGACCTGGACCGGATCGACGCCGACTTGGTTGCCGAGATCGACGCGGCCTTCGCCGCCGCCCGCGACGCCGAGCCCCCCGCCGACGACGAACTGACCCGCGACGTGTTTGCCGCCCACGGCAGCGAGCTTGCGGCACCGGCGACAAAGCGCGCCGCGATGCCCCAGGGCGAAACCGAGACCCTCGGCCTGGTGCAGGCGATCCACCGCACGCTGGATCGCGCGATGGCGGCCAACGATGCGATCGTGCTGCTCGGCGAGGACATCGCCGACCCGTCGGGCGGCATGTTCAAGATCACCGCGGGGTTGTCGACGAAATACGGCGCCCAGCGGGTGCGCGACACCCCGATCGCGGAGTCCTCGATCATCGGCGCCGCGGTGGGCGCGGCCCTGGGTGGTCTGCGGCCGGTGGCGGAGCTGATGTTCATGGACTTCCTCGGCGTGGCCATGGACCAGATCGCCAATCACGCGGCCAAGATCCGCTACATGTCCGGCGGACGGCAGGGCGCCCCGGTTGTCATCCGCGCCATGGTGGGCACGGCGGCCGGCCCGCAGCACTCCCAGGCCTTCGAGGCCTGGGCGATGCACACACCCGGCATCAAGGTCGTGTGGCCCAGCACCGCCGCCGACGCTGTCGGGCTGCTCAACGCCTGCCTGGCCGAGGACGATCCCTGCCTGTTCATCGAGTCGATGAAGCTCTATTACGGCGGCGGCAAGGGGCCCGTGCCGACGGACGACTACGTGATCCCGCTCGGCCAGGCCGACGTCAAACGCGCCGGCGCTGACGTCACGATCTGCACCTACGGCAGCTTGGTGCACGCCGCCCTGGCCGCCGCCGAACAGCTTGCCGCCGAAGGCGTTTCGGTGGAGGTGGTCGACCTGCGCTCCCTGGTGCCGTTGGATCTGGCCACCGTTTTCGACTCCGTCCGCAAAACCGGGCGCCTGGTCGTCGCTCACGAGTCCGTCGGGTTCTGCGGCCCGGGAGCCGAAATCGCCGCGGCCGTCGGGACGGAGCTCTTCGGCGAGCTGTCGGCCCCGATCCAGCGCGTGGGCGGAACGTACACGCCCGTCCCGCGGGCGGCGACGCTGGAAGCCGCCTGCCGCCCGGACACGGCGCGGCTCGTCGAAGCGGTCAGGAGGATCGCGTGATCCAGGTGCGGATGCCGAAGCCGGGCGACGCGATCACGGAAGCGGAGGTGACGGAGCTCTACGTGGCGGACGGCGCGCATGTCTCCGAGGGCGATCCCCTTTACCAGATCGCCACCGACAAGGTCGAGATGGACATCGAGGCGCCGGCCAGCGGCGTTGTGACGTGGAAGGTCAGCGCCGGGGCAAGCTATGACGTCGGCGAACTGCTCGCCGTGATCGAGGCGCAGTGAACGCCCTACCGGATTCCGTCGACGTCGACCTCTGTGCGTCGGAGCTCGAGGGCAGGATCGACGGCGACACCCTGACCGTCACCATCAACCGGCCGGAGAAGAAAAACGCCGTCACCGCCGACGGCTATCACGGGATCAAACGGGCCGCGATGATCGTCGCCGACGAACCGGACCTGAACTTCCTGGTGATCACCGGCACGGGCGACGTGTTCTGTGCGGGCGGCGACATGAACGCGGTGCAGAATCCGGATCGCCGGTGGGACGCGTTCACCGAGTCCTATGACGGAACACCGTTCGAAACGCTGGGCAAGATACCGAAACTCGTCGTCTGCGCCGTCAACGGCATCGCCATGGGCGGCGGCTTGGTGATGACGTTGTTCGCCGACCTCGTCGTCGCCTCCGATCGCGCCCGGTTCCGGGTCCCCGACCTCACCCGCGGCGTGTACGAGGCGTTCGTCGCCGCCCGCCTACCGCAACGACTGGGCACGCTGCGGGCCAATCACCTGATCTACGGCAATGATTGGGTCGAAGCCCAGGAGGCCGAGCGTCTCGGCCTGGTCGGCAAAGTCGTCGCCCACGACTCCCTTGAGTCGGAGGTCGATGCCTTGCTCGAGCGAGTCCGGAAGACCGGCCCCGCCGCCCGGGCGGCCGTCAAGCGCGAGATGGCGCGAGCGCTGCCGCCCGTTGACGTGACGGGCTACTGGTCGTCGATCGGAACCGCCGAACAGATCGAGGCCTTCACGGCGTTCCTGCAGAAGCGATCTCCGGCTTGGGCGGTCAGCCG
>NZ_LZJJ01000100.1:0-1093 GCF_001667625.1 Mycobacterium sp. E1715 | reverse complement strand
GTCGACTTCGGTCTCGGGCACGGCGACCCGTCGCGGGTGTATATGGCGCCCGAGCGGTTCACCACCGGCCGGGTCGGGCCGCAGACCGACGTGTACTCCCTGGCGTGCCTGCTCTACGAGTGCCTGACCGGTCAGCCTCCGTTCGAGGCGTCCGACCCGGCCGAGCTGAGGAGCGCCCACCTACTCTCGCCGGCGCCGCGACCCAGCATCATGCGTCGCGGCGTGGGCCGGGCCTTCGACGACGTCATCGCCGTGGGCATGGCCAAACGGCGTGAGGCGCGTTTTGCGTCCGCGGGTGAACTCGCCCGGGCCGCCAGCGAGGCCGTGAACGCGGCGTACGAGCCGGTCGCGGTCGGTGCCGGCGCGGGCCCCCTTGGCACCCGCCCGTTCGAGGCGGTCTATCCGAACCCGGACGACACCGGCTTTAGCCCGTATCCGGTTGTTGATCCGCAGTCGCGGCCGGACGGTTGGCGGCCCGTTGGCGGCCGCGGAGCGTTCGTGATCACGGCGGCGGCGGTCGTGCTGGTGGTGGCAGGGCTCGTGGTGGCTCTGGCGTCGGCGTTGACGAGAGGCGGCTCGACGCCCGCTCGGACGGCTCAGGCGCCATCGCCCGCCCCGTCCAGCGCGCCGCCGCCGAAGACGCCGACGCTGTCCGCTCCTGTGCGCGGCGCCGACGGGTTGGGGTTCGTCGGCGAGACGGCCCGCTGCGATCCGGGCAACCCGCCGGCCGCCGTGGTGCGGACCGCCAAGTCGCTGGCCGTGGTGTGTGAAAACCTCAGCGGCAGTTACTACTACCGCGGCGAGCGGATCAGGGACGGCGCGCACATCGAGCTGTCGAACGCCGAGCGCGCCGGGGACGGTTTCGATGTCACTAACCCGGTCGACGGCGTCGTCTACGAGGTGCGGCCGAACCGGTTGCGGATCATCAGTGGCAGCCACGTCGATTCGTCGGAGCCCGTGCTGCAATACGCCACGGCGTCGTGATCATCACGGCCGCCGGACTTTCCCAGCGGGAGGACGCCGTCGACCGGGTTAGTGACATCGAAACCGTCCCCGGCGCGCTCGGCGTTCGACAGCTCGATGTGCGCGCCGT
>NZ_LZJJ01000099.1:0-2241 GCF_001667625.1 Mycobacterium sp. E1715 | reverse complement strand
GGCGCCGAGCCGTACTACCACCTCGACGGCCCCGTCCAGTCCACCGCCAAGGTTCTGGAAAAGGCCGGCATGAAGATTGGTGACATCGACATCACCGAGATCAACGAGGCGTTCGCGTCGGTGGTGCTGTCCTGGGCGCGGGTGCACAACCCGGACATGGACAAGGTGAACGTGAACGGTGGGGCGATCGCGTTGGGCCACCCGGTGGGCAGCACCGGCAGCCGGCTGATCACCACCGCGCTGCACGAGCTGGAGCGCACCGACCAGAGCACCGCGCTGATCACCATGTGCGCGGGCGGTGCCCTGTCAACCGGCACCATCATCGAACGCATCTAGCCTCTCGGTGCTCGTCTCCGAAGAGAGCCGCATCGCCGCGGCGCAGGCCTACATCGACGCGCTTGTCAGCCATCACGGCGACTCCGTTCCGTTCGCCGCGCGGTGCACCCGCGTCGAGCAAGGGATCAAGAACGGGTTCTCCGGAAACCATCTGCGCCGCAGCATGAATCGTGGTCCGCAGTACCGATTTCTCGCGGACACAACGCCGCCGGATTACCGAATCGACGGAGACCGGGTGCACGCGGCGTACACCGTGCTGACCAAGGCGGCGTTCGGCGGCCGTCGGCTGGCCGCACGAGTCAACGAGACGTTCGTGATACCGGCCGAAAGCTCAAGCGGCAAGGCCGAAATCCACCACATCAAGGTTCGCTTCCAACCATTTGTCCAGCGCTAAGGGAACATCATGCCTAAACCGAAGCCACGCTCTTTGAACGCCCCCTGGGTCGGCTTCATCATCAAATGGATGGCCAAGGGCAACACGTGGATCTACCGACGCAGCAACGGAAAACTGGGCGGCACCTTCGGCAACGCGCCGGTCGCCCTGCTCACCACGACGGGCCGTAAGACCGGTGAACCGCGGGTGAGCCCGCTGCTGTATCTACGCGAAGGGAACCGGGTGGTACTGGTCGCATCGAAGGGCGGCAGCGACAAGAACCCATTGTGGTACCTCAACCTCAAGGCCAATCCCAAAGTCTCCGTGCAGATCAAGGACGAGGTGCTGCAGCTGCAGGCCCGTGACGCCACCGAGGCCGAGCGCGCGGAATACTGGCCGAAGCTGGATGCCATGTACCCGTCATTCGGCGACTACCGATCGTGGACGGACCGCGTCATCCCGATCGTCATCTGCGACCCGTAACGTTTCCCTCGCTGCAGGTTGGGAAAGATCCTGCGCGACGTCGTCGACGCTGACGTCGGCGAAGCCGCGGGCACTGAACAGCTCGACGGCGAAAGGGTGATTCTGCCGGCTTCTTTCGGCGGGCGCGACGTAGACCCGTTGTGGTATCGCAACCTGAAGGAGCATCCCGAAGTGCGGGTGCAGATCCGCGCCCGGCAGCTGGATCTGGTGGCCCGGGATGCCACAGACGCTGAGCGCGAACGCTATTGGCCGCCGCTGAAGCGGATCTGCCCTCGCTACCGCGAATACCGTCGGGCCATCGACCGCGTCATCCCGCTCGTGGTCTGCGAGCCGCGCTAGGCGCGGCCGGTTTGTCTGGGTAGGACCGTCGGTGAGAACGGAGCAGCCGGCCTTGGCCGTCCGCCGCCGAACCATCCGTTGCACCCGGGCACGGCACCTCAGGGCTTGACTGAGCATATCGCCGTATGTGACGATTTCGTCAGAAAGCGTGCGCCGTGGCCGCCAGGCGCGCTGTGAGGAGAACGATGCGTCGCACACCGGCCGGTGTCCCGGTATACGAACCCGACCTCTACTCCGCCGCCGCCATCGTCGATCCCTACCCGCACTACCGGCGCCTGCGCGACCTCGGCCCGGTGGTCTGGCTGGCCAAGCAGAAGGCGTACGCGCTCCCCCGCTACGCCGAGAGCAAGGCCGTGTTGCGTGACGACACGACGTTCCTGTCGGGCAGGGGCGTCTCCCTGAACCCGATCACCAATCGCCTATCGCGAGGCACGACCCTCAACAGCGACGGCGACGAGCACGATCAACGTCGCAAACTGGTCGCGCACCGACTGTTGCCGCGCGTGCTGCGTGCGATCAGCGACAGCGTGGACGCCACCGCCGCGGCGGTCGTCGATGCCGCGCTCGCCCAGGGTGCGGTCGACGGGGTAAACGACCTGGCGGCCGCCCTGCCGCTGGCCGTGGTGCCTGACCTCATCGGTTGGCCGCGGGATGGTCGGCATCACCTCATCGACTGGGGCGGAGCCACTTTCGATGTCCTCGGCCCGCTG
>NZ_LZJJ01000098.1:0-5906 GCF_001667625.1 Mycobacterium sp. E1715 | reverse complement strand
CGCAGCAGGTGGAATTGGCGTTGGTGGACTTGTCGGCCCTGGATGCGAGCTGAGGGGGCCCGGTGAATCACGCACGCAGAGCCACGGACAAGGCGGTCGTCGTCGACAAGGTCCGCAAGACCTTCGGCGATTTCGTGGCCTTGCACGAGGTCAGCTTCGATGTCGGCCGGGGCGAGGTGCTCGGTCTGCTCGGCCCGAACGGCGCGGGCAAGACGACGCTCGTCGACATCCTGTCGACCCTGAGCCGGCCGGACAGCGGCCGCGCCGTGGTCGCCGGCTACGACGTCGTCCGGGAGCCGGCCGGTGTCCGCCAGGCCATCATGCTCACCGGGCAGCAAGTCGCGATCGACGACATGCTCACCGGCGGCGAGAATCTGGTGATGTTCGGTCGGCTGTTCGGCTTGAGCAAGTCGGCGGCCCGCGCCCGCGCCAAGCAACTCATCGACGAATTCGATCTGGCATACGCCGCCGACCGCCGGGTGAAGACCTACTCCGGCGGCATGCGCCGCCGGATCGACATCGCCTGTGGCCTGGTGGTCCGGCCCCAGGTGGTGTTCCTCGACGAGCCCACCACCGGGCTGGATCCGCGTAGCAGGCAGAGCATTTGGGACCTGGTCGGCAAGTTCAAGGACATGGGCGTCGCCACGCTGTTGACGACGCAGTATCTCGAGGAGGCGGACGCGCTGGCCGACCGGATCGTCGTCATCGACCACGGACGGGTGATCGCCGAGGGGACGGCCGACGAGCTCAAGGAGCGCACCGGCGGCAGCTATTGCGAAATCGTGCCGCGGCGCCTCGCGGATCTGCGGGTGATCGCCGACGTGCTCGGCCCGTTGCTGCCGGAGAAGATCAGGGCCACCCTGACGCCCGATTCGGATCGAATCGCGATCCCCGCCCCGGACGGCGCCAACACGCTCGTCGAGGCCGTCGGGCGATTGGCCGCCGCCAACATCGAGGTGGCTGACGTGGCCCTGCGGCGACCGTCGCTCGACGACGTATTCCTCGCGCTGACAGACGAATCCCCCGCCGCGCGCACCCCCGTCGCTACCCGGGCCGTCGGGTGACCGCCACCGCGACCACCGAGCGGCACCTGTCCACGCTGACGCAGTGGTGGGTCCTCACCGTCCGCTTCATCGCACCGACGCTGCGCAACGGAGAGCTGCTCGTGACCGTCGCGTCGTCGGTCGTTTTCACCGCCGGCTTCTACATCCCGCTGCATCAGATCATGGGCACCGCGACCAAGGGACTGTCCAGCAGCTACGCGCAATACGTGATGCCGCTGATCGCGCTGCAGGCGATCACCTTCGCCGCGATGTCGACGGCGTTTCGGGCCGCGACCGATTCGGTGCAGGGCATCAACCGCCGGTTCCGGTCCATGCCGATGGCCCCGTTCGCCCCGGTGGGCGCCCGCGTCTCGGCCGCGGTGTACCGGTGCACGGTTTCGGTGGCGGTGGCGGTGGTCTGTGGCTACGTGATCGGATTCCGGTTCCACCGGTCGGCGATCTACGTCGTCGCCTTCTGCCTGTTGGTGGTGGCGATCGGGTCGATGCTGTCCTTCGCGGCGGACCTGGTGGGCACCGGGACGCGCAACCCGGAGGCCATGACACCGCTGCTCATCCTGCCGCCGCTGATCTTCGGACTGCTGTCCACCGGAGTCCAACCGGCGCAGCAGTTTCCGCACTGGATCCAGCCGATCGTCCGCAACCAGCCGGTGTCCCAGTTCGTGATCGCCCTGCGCGCCCTGGCCGGGGACGCCGCCCCGTACGGCGGGTCGGTGACGTGGCCGGTGCTGGCGCCGACGCTGGCGTGGTTGTCCGGGTTGACGGCGCTGCTGATACCGGCATCGGCGATCGTTCTGGCCAGGCGGGCGCGATGACCCTGGTCCACGAAGCCACCGATCCGGTCGTCGAACGGCGCCGTCACCACGAGGACTCGCCGCGGGCGCTGGCGACCCAGACGTGGGTCCAGACGCGGCGGATCCTGCTGCGCTGGGCGCGCGACCTGACGGCGGTGATCGAGGCGCTGGTGTTGCCCGTCCTATTCCTGCTGACGCTGAACATCATTCTGGGCAACGTCATTTCGCAGGTCACCGGTCACAGCGCGCTGTACGGCACGGTTCCGCTGAACGCGCTCGCCGCCACGATCAACGGCGCGGCGATCGGGGCGATCGGCCTCATCGGGGAACGCTCCGACGGGCTGCTGCGCCGGCTATGGGTGGTGCCCGTGCACCGCGCGTCCGGTGTGCTCTCGCGCATCGCCGCCGAAATGATTCGGATCATGATCACCACGCTGGTCGTGCTGGGCGTCGGAATGCTGCTGGGTTTCCGCTTCCGGCAGGGTTTCCTCGCCAGCCTGACCTGGTTCGTCGTCCCGCTGATATTCGGGCTGGCGTTCGCGACCCTGATCACGATGGCGGCGTTGTACACCGCGAACAACTTTCTGCTCGAGACGGTCACTCTCCTGCACGTTCTGGCCGTCGTCTTCTCGACCGGCTTCCTGCCGGTGGACCAATTCCCGAAGTGGATACAGCCGGTGGTCGCCCACCAGCCGATGAGCTACGCGATCGAAGCCATGCGTGGCCTGTCGCTGGGCGGCCCGGTGCGGTGGCCGATGATCGCCACGCTGTTGTGGGCGGGCGGCATCACCGCCGTGTGCATCGTGCCGACGCTGGTCGGCTATCGACGGGCCAGCACGAGCTGACAAGGGGGTAGTGGGACAATGTTTCCCGGATCCGTGATCCGAAGGCTGACGCGCAGCGAAGAGGTCTTCGCGGTCAACGAAACCTATTTTGCATTCACCGCTTTCATCATCGGTCCCGTCGACCTCGACGCGATGGCCGACGCCTTCGACGCGCTGCTCGAGTCCCATCCGGTGTTCACCGGCCGGCTGGAACAGGGCGACGACGGCCGCTACCAGATCGTCGCGGAAGACCTGATGCACCCGGGCATCTGGGTGATCGAGGGTGACGCCGATCCGGCATCGGCCGGCATGCGGCTCGACCAGACGCAAACCTTGCTCAATCTCCGGTTGAAGCGCAGCGGCGAGCGCACCGAACTGACCCTGTACACCCATCACAGCCTCGCGGACGCCCATCATGCGTTCGGTCTGCTCGAGGAGCTGTTCTCCCTCTACACCGATGTCGTGACCACCGGCGCACCGCCCCCGATCACACCGCAGCCCGCGCCAGAATCGCTGGAGCTGTTGCTCGAACAGCGTGGCGTGACAAAGCAGCAGCGCTCCGGGCTGGAGAAGCTGTTCAAGGCGATGTTCGCCTACGACCTGCCGGCGCAGGAGACGCCGCCGGCGATGCCGGATCCGGATGCGATCCAACCCATTCCGATCGCGCGGATCCGGTTCACCGAAGAGGAGACGGCGGAGCTGGTGGAGTTCGGGCTGGCCAATCAGCTCAGCCTCAACTCCGTCGTGGCGGCGGCGATTCTGCTGGCCGAGTGGGAAATGCGCGGCACCCCGCACATTCCGATTCCCTACATCTATCCGGTCGACCTGCGTTACCTGCTGTCACCCCCGGTGAGTCTCACCGGCAGCACGCTGCCGCTGGGCGTGGCCACCTATCTCGCCGAGATCAGGGCCGACACCGAACTGGTGGATCTGGCTCGCGGGATCGTCGAGTCCTTCCGGACCGACCTGTCGGACGGCGTGATCCAGCAATCGGCGATGCATTTCAACCTGCAGTATCAGGGCACCCCGGCCGGGCTCCCTCCGGTGGTGCTGTGCACCGACACCGGCACCATCCCCCCGCTGCGGGTTCCCGAAGAGATCGAGCTCGAGGACTTTCAGAGCGAGCTCTACTTCCCCACCCGCGCGCCCGTCGACCTCTACAGCGTCGGAACCTTCGCCAACCGGCTGTTCATCGAACACCACGCACACCTGCCCGGGCGCGAAAAGACTTTGGACGCAATACATTCGCGGCTGTGCTCGCTGGTCGACGAGGACAGCTGGGTCATGGAGTGAACCGGCGCCGTCACGATGCCGCGACGGCGCCCTCCCCTTCGGCCACCAGCGTCTCGGTCAGGTGCAGGCTCAGCGAACGCGCGGAGTTGTAGGTCGCCACGACCTTGGGGGTGATCCGTATCCCCGTCTCGGCCTCGATGCGGGTCCGCAGCTCGAGGTTGCCCAGCGAGTCCAGGCCGTGATCGGCGAACGCGCGGTCGGGATCGATCGCGCGCCGCAGGATCAGCCCCGTCTGCTCGGTGATCAGGCGCCGCAGCCGGGCCGGCCATTCGTCGGGCGGCAGCGCCCGCAATTCTGCGCGCAGCGTGGCGCCCTCGCCGCCGTGCTGTTCCCCCGCGGCCTGGAAGGCCTCGGCGAAGGGGCTGCGCGCCACCAGCGCGGCCAGCCACGGCGCGCCCGTCGTCGGGACGTAACCGGTGTAGCCGCGGTCGTACCGGAGCAGCGTCTCGAACGCGCGCGCGCCCTCGTCCGGAGCAATCATGGTGGTGCGGCCCCCGGCCGCCAGGAAGGTCGCGCGGCCGATCTCGCCCCACGCCCCCCACGCGATCGTGGTGGCGGGCAGGCCCTGGCCGCGGCGCCAATGGGTGAACGCGTCCAGCCAGCTGGAGGCCGCGGCGTAGGCGCCCTGGCCCGCGGAGCCGAACAGCGCGGCCACCGACGAGAAGCAGCAGAACCAGTCCAGCGGCTGTCCCGTTGTCGCGTGATGTAAATTCCACACGCCGTTGACCTTTGGCGCCCAGTCCTTGTCGATCAGATCGTCGGTGATGTTGGCGAGCACGGCGTCCTCGACCACCGCGGCGGCATGCAGCACCCCGCGCAGCGCTAGTCCGGTGGCCGTGGCCGCGGCCACCACCCGGGCCGCGGTGTCTGACTCGGCGATGTTGCCGCTTTCCACGACGACATCGGTTCCGTTCGCGCGCAGCCGTTCGATTGCCTGGCGCGCCTTGGGAGTGGGATTGGAGCGGGCCGTCAGCACTATCCGCCCGCACCCGGCCTTGGCCATTTCGGAAGCCAGGAACAAGCCCAGGCCGCCCAGGCCGCCGGTGACGATGTAGGCGCCGTCGTCGCGGAACACCGGGGCCTGCTCCGGCGGCAGCACCGCGCGGGTCTGGCCGGTGCGCGGCACGGTGAGCACCAGCTTGCCGGTGTGCTCGGCGCCGCTCATCACGCGGATCGCCGTCGCCGCCTCCGATATCGGGTATTCGGTGCAATTCGGTTGCGGCAGATCACCGTCCGCGATCCGCTGGTAGACCGCCCGCAACAGCTGCTGCACCCGCCGCGGGTGCGTCTTGGTCAGCAGCGCCAAATCGACGGCGTAGAACGTGAGGTTGTGGCGGAAGGGATACAGGCCCAGCCGGGCGTCGTCGTAGATGTCGCGCTTGCCGATCTCCACGAACCGCCCACCGTAGGCGAGCAGGTTGAGCCCGGCGCGCTGGGCGGCACCGGTCAGCGAGTTGAGCACCAGGTCGACGCCGTACCCGTCGGTGTCGCGGCGGATCTCGTCGGCGAACGCCGTGCTGCGTGAGTCGTAGACATGCTCGATGCCCATGTCGCGCAGCATCTCCCGCCGTTCCGGGCTGCCCGCGGTGGCGTAGATCTCCGCCCCCACCATTCGCGCGATCGCTATCGCGGCCTGACCGACGCCGCCGGTGCCGGAGTGGATGAGCACCTTGTCTTCGGCCGAGATCCCCGCCAGTTCGTACAGCCCGTACCACGCGGTGCCGTAGGCCGTCGCCGCGGCTGCGGCCTGGCCGGCGGTCATCCCGGACGGCAGGGTGGTCACCAGTCGGGCGTCACACGTGACGAACGTGCCCCAGCTGCCGTTGGCGAAACCGGAGAAACCGCCGACCCGGTCGCCGACGCGGTGGTCGGTGACGTCCGCGCCGACGCGGGTGACGACGCCGCCCAGGTCGAATCCCAGCTGGTGCGGCTCG
>NZ_LZJJ01000097.1:0-10279 GCF_001667625.1 Mycobacterium sp. E1715 | reverse complement strand
GCACCCGGCGGGGTCCGCAGCACGCTGAGGCTGGTGGAGAGCGCATCACCGATCTGGCTCATGGCACTCGCCCAGGCATCGACGACAGGTCCAAGCGCGTCAATGCTCCACAGCCGGTAGCCGGCCCACGGGTCCTGGGGCGCAACAAGTTCGACGGTCAACGCAGTGGCCACCCCGACCCCGCCCCCGCCTCGAAAAGCCCACAGCGCCCCGCGATCGGCGGCGTCAGGCGCGTCCTCCGCCGCCCGCCGCATCTGCCCGTTGCCATCTATGTAGTCGACGGACAGCAGCGCCGAACTGGCCATCCCGTACGGGCGGGTCAAAAACCCGACCCCTCCCCCGAACGTGTAACCGGCGACGGCCACCGTGGGCGAGGTGCCGGCCAGTCCCAGCAGCCCGTCGCGTTCGGCAATTGCGTTGACCGCTGCCCAGGTTGCGCCCGCACCGACTCGGGCCACACGGGCTTGCGTATCGATGCGCACCGTGTTCAACCCGGAGGTGTTCACCAGCAACCGATCGGATTCGATCGGTGCGCCCGCCCCGTGTCCACTGGCCTGGACCGCGACCCCGAGATTGCGCTGGGCGGCCCACTGTACGGCCTGGGCGACCTCTTCGGTGCTGCGCGGGTGAGCCACGGCCGCGGGGCGCTGCAGCACCGTTGCGTTGTGCGGGTTGGTCGCGGCCCGGTATCCGGCGCTTCCCGGCGGTGAGAAAAGATCGGCTCTCATCGGGACACCAGCAGCAGCGCGGTGGTGACGAGCATGACGGCGGCGGTGCCGCCGTGGACGCCCCAGGCGATCGACTTGGAGCCGCCGTTGCGCAACACGATTGCCGCGTCGGCCAATGGAATGATGTTGGCGGCCAACATAACCCAGCCAACCAGGTGGGGCGTGCCCGCGACCATCAGGATGATGACGAACAGTCCTGTCGCGATGTCGCGCACGCCCTTGACGCTCAGGTAGGCGCCCGCGCCCGGCTGGTCGAGATCGGGCAGTACCCCATAGCCGGCGGCGGCGACGCGCGGTGCGAGCAGGAAACGCGCCCCGATGAAGATGATGCCCGCGGCGAGCAGTCCGGCGAGCGAATAGCCGATGATGGTAACGGTCATGTCGAATACCCCTTCTAGCGGATTGGTGAAAATGGCATTGCTTCAAGCAATTTCGTCTCGACATCGACGATGTCGCCGACGTCGAAGCCGGCCATGTCGGCGGAGAAGTCCGGGCTGGCCATGACGCGTCGAGTGAGGTCCTCGGGGTCGGCACCCGCTGGGTATTGGATCAACGCGACGAGTCGGTTGGCGCCACCGCTTCGCTCGGTCCACACGCCGTGGGTGGCGATCCCGAATGTCTCGAAGGTGGGCACGTGGCGTGCCCAGTGCACCGTTGCATACCGCTGCAGCGCGCCTGGTGATCGCAGCGTGTAGATCCTGAGCTGGAACATGTCTTGACTCCCTCCACTCGCACTGCTAGCGACGCTAACCCTCGGACGAGGGCGTGTCAATAGCGTCGCTAGTTTTCCTAGTCGTGCTACCATCGGGTATGGCTATCGAGGATCGGCGGGAGCGGGAGCGGGCCGCAAGGCGGAGTTTGATCGTGACGACGGCCCGCAGGTTGGCCGAGGCCGAAGGCTGGGATGCCGTCACCACTCGTCGGCTGTCGACCGAAATCGAATACAGCCAGCCGGTGCTGTACAAGCACTTCGCCGGCATGGAACAAATCGCCGACGCCGTGGCCGTCGACGGGTTTGGCGAGCTCGCCGACGCGATCCGCGACGCCCGTTCGGGAGCGGGAGCGGCCGGCGATGTCCTTACCCGAGTTGCGCAGGCATACCTTGACTTCGCCCGCGACAATCCGGCGGTATACGACGCCATGTTCACCCGCGCGACCACCTTGCGCTTCGCCGACGAAGAAACTCCCCCGGAGCTCACGGCAGGCTTTGCCGAACTGCGGCAAGCGGTACGCCTGGTCGCCGATGAACAGCAGGCTGACGCGCTCACCGAAGTGTTGTGGGCTGCCCTGCACGGGCTAGTCACTCTCTCCCGTACCGGGCGCCTGCGTCCCGGACAGGACGCGGAACGGCTCGAACTGCTCGTCGAGCGATTCACCGGCGGCGGGAAACCGTCACGCTGAGTCAAGCGGCGGACGACGCGTGTCCTCGAGGACGAGCCGACGGGACTCTGGCGCCTGTGGTGGGGATCACGCCAAAACCGGGCATGCTTCGATCTCGAAGCGAGTTATGACGGTAACTGCTTAGAACTTGAAGCATTTTAAGAGGCTTCGCCCGTATGACGTTGCATCGCAGCGTTTCTCGGCGCGAGCCGGCGATCGGAGGGCGTGGCGTTGTGCGCAACAGCCGCCCGGAAGGAGGCAGTGACATGACCAAGCTCGCACTCATCACGGGGGCCACCTCGGGCATCGGCAGGGCATATGCCGAACGCCTGGCCGCTGACGGGTACGACCTGGTGATCGTGGGCAGGCGCGAGCGGCGCTTGGCGGCGTTCGTCGATGCCCACCCGGAGGTCAAGGTCCGAACCGTCGTCGCCGATCTTTCCAATAGCGATGACGTCGACCGGGTGGCCGAGATCTGCACCACCGAACCCCTGACCCTGCTGGTGAACAACGCCGGGGTCGCCCACTACATGCCGCTGGCCCAACTGCCCGCGAGCAAGGCCAGGGAACTGGTGAACGTCAAGGTCCTCGCCCCCACGATGCTCACCCGCGCCGCAATCAGTGGGATGCAGCAGCGCGGTACAGGCGCGATCGTCAACATGGCGGGGATGATCGCCTTCAGCGGTCCCGCGCCGCATTCCCAGATGCCCCGCCGCGCCGTCTATGCGGGGACGCTGGCCCACCTCGTCGCGATGTCCCAAACCCTCGCCGCTGAGCTCGAAGGGACCGGCGTCGTGGTGCAGGTGGTGTGCCCTGGCGTGGTGGCAACCGAGTTTCACGAGCGCCAGGACATGGACGTCAGCGCGCTGCCCCGGATGAGCGCCGACGACGTCGTCACCGCGAGTTTGCGGGGGCTGCAGTTCGGCGAGACCGTCTGCGCCCCAGGCGTAGAGGACACCAAACTGCTCGATGCCGTTTTTCAAGCAGGCCTCGCGGCTTTCGCCGCACAAAGTCCAGAGCTGGCCACGCGATACCGCGGTTGAGCCGCCACCCGACACGAAAGGATTGCGAATGAATGCACCCGCAACCCCGTTGCCCGGAGGCACCTGGACGTTGGGCGACGCGACCGTCACCCGCTTCGGCTACGGCGCAATGCAATTGGCCGGGCCGTGGGTCATGGGGCCGCCGGCCGACCGGGACGAAGCCATCGCTGTGCTGCGCGAAGCCGTCGAGTTGGGCATCACCCACATCGACACCAGCGACGCCTATGGACCGCGGATTACCAACACACTCATCCGCGAGGCGCTGCATCCCTACCCGCGCTCGTTGTTCATCGCGACGAAAGTTGGAGCCCGCCGTGACGCGGAGGGCGGCTGGCCGACGGCAAGGCGACCGGAGGATTTGCGCCGGCAGGTCCACGAAAATATCGACGCGCTCGGGGTCGACGTCCTCGACCTGGTGAACCTGCGCATGGGCGATGCCCAAGGCGTTCTACCCGAGCCGATCGCCGCAGCTTTCGAGACGCTGGTCGACCTGCAGCGGCAGGGCGTAATCCGTCACCTCGGCCTCAGCAACGTCACCGACGACCAAGTCGCCGAGGCGCGCGCGATGGCCCCGATCGTAAGTGTGCAGAACATGTACAACCTCGCCCACCGTGACGACGACAACCTGATCGACCGCCTCGCAGCCGACGGCATCGCCTATGTCCCCTTCTTTCCGCTCGGCGGGTTCACGCCCCTCCAGTCCGAGGCGCTTGCCAGGGTCGCGGCCCGGTTGGGGGCCCCGCCGATATCGGTAGCGCTGGCCTGGTTGTTGCAGCGCTCTCCGAACATCCTGCTCATCCCCGGCACCTCCTCAAGGGTGCACTTGCGTGAGAACGTCGTTGGCGCGGGATTGCGCCTCACCGCCGAGGACATCGCCGAACTGGACGGTATCGCCGCCTGACCGGCACGCCGGGCCCCGAACGGTCTCCCGGAACGCCGGGGCAACGCTCGGGACCTCCCACCGACACCGTGCTCGCGGTGACAACCGAACTTATTGACCGGCAACGGAATCGGATATCGGAGTCAACTCCGCATGGATCGTTCGGCCGAACTTGGACCGCATCAGCCGGTGCGCCGACGGCACCAGCACGCCATGCAGGAGTGGATATTTCCGCCGGAGCAGACGCGCCGCATGCTGGTATTCGGCCCCCTCCAGCAGACGCGCGCGGCCGGCCAGCGCGGATCCCGTCGGCTTGCCCGACGCGGTCGCCGGGCCGAATTCGACATTTGGGTTACGGCGAATGCGGCGCACTTTGACCGCCCGTTCGAAACTGCGAAAGTAGGCGCGGTCCCCGTCCACCACGATGCTGACCGGGCTGGAGCCGGGCCTGCCGTCCTTGCGAAAGGTGGTGAGGCTGATGGTCTTTTGACGCACAAACGGCGCCAGCATCGGACTGGTCGCCGTGCTCACGGAGCCCGGCACGTGGCCGAGCTGGCGCAACCGCAGCACAAACGCCACGAGCAGGGCGGCCGACGTCCCACCGAGCACCCACGCTTGCGTGGTGGAACCACCGACGTCGAGGTCGACGATGTGGTTGACCGTGTGCACGGTGTTCGCCACCAGAAATCCGGCGAGCGCCGTCGCCAGCGCGTCCGCCCAGATCAGTGCGAGTAGCAGCGTGACGCCCAGGCCCAGCTGGAACGCACCCACGTCATGCAAGAAGTGCCGGTGCGTAGCGAAACCAACGGAATCGGCGAAGGAAGCCGGATCGACGAGGCACCAGATCCCGATTCCGGCCGTGACCGCCCCCACGGCCGCTGTCACCGCGATCAGATAGACCTGCGCAGGCGTACTCAAGCGATTCATCGTGTCGTCCTCCCGACATCCGTCGTACTCTCTGGTCGCTAGACGGGATAGGACAGCGATATGTGACGCGCGCCTACGCGCCTCAAGGATTTACGCGGAAGCGTTTGAGCCGTGACGCCGCTCCGGAGATCAATTCGACCCGGCTCCTGGGCAATTGGAGATGGGCCGCCAACAGCCGAGTGACGGCGTCGTTGGCCTTCCCGTCGACGGCCGGCTCGCGGACGTAGATCGTCAGCTCACCGTTGGGACCCACCTCGACGAGGGGTCCCTTACGGCTGCCGGGCTTGACCCTCACCACAACGGAGTCGTTCATGCGGCGAAAGCTACCGGCCGCCGTTGCACAGGCGCGAAGGCCGCGTTAGCCGGCCGGCGGTACCACCGGTGGGCGGCATTCGTTGGCGCCGGGATCCCACCACCAACCGTTGTCGCAAGCGAGCGGTTGTGGCCCGACCCCGAGGAGCCGGCACACATTCGCCGTCGGGTCCCACCATTGGCCCGGGTCGCATGCCAACGGTTGTGGCCCGACCCCGAGGGGTCGACAAACCTTGCCCGTCGGGTCCCACCATTCGCCGGCGCCGCAGTCGGCCGAACTCACGGCCGGCGTCGCGATCGTCACGGCTGCCATCGACGCGAATGCCATCATGGCGATGACCACAAGATGCCGAATGACCGTCCTCATCGCGGGCCTCCTCTCGTGATATGTGCATTATCGAACGAAGCCGGGGACAAAGGTCAATACCCGTCGTTGGGCCCGCAGCCGATCGCGCACGTCGGCGATGCGGTGTAATGCGATGCCGGAATGGAAAATGCGTCGTGTGGCGCTGTTGTAGCGTGACTCCGTGAAGTGTTCCCGGGCGCTGTTGACCATGCTCTGCACAGCGGCTGCGGTGATCGCTATTTCTCTGGCGGGCGGGCGATCTCACGCGGACAACGACGAGTTCGCCTACCCGTTCGCATGCGACAAGGCTTCCCTGACAGCGGATTTCGCGAGCCGCGACGGGTTGCCGCAAACGCAAGATCCTCCCGGCGACTGGTATCGCATGGACGCCGACGGGCATTACCTCAACCGAGGATGGGGCCCGCGGTCCGTCGCCCTGCCGCCGCCGGATATCCCGCAAGACGCGCGTTGTGATGCAAGCACCTGGAGACGGGAACGCGTCCTTGCCGTCGCCCTGCGCTACGTCTACTCCCCCGGCAACCCGCTGGGCCTGCAATACCGCCACCATCACATCCCCGGCTGGCAGCCACCAACATCGACCTATGCCGGCGCGCTCGGAGAGAATCCGGACCCCGACGCCCCGCAGGGGTTGACCGCCTGGGATCCCGGCCGCGGTCTGGACTGCTCGAATTTCACCGCCTGGGTCTACAACTACGGTCTCGGCATCAAGTTCGGTGGCGATGTCCACGAGCAGGCCGACGGCACCGCTGGTCCGATGGGCCGCCGCGTCCCGCAGGAAGGTCCGTTCCGGCCCGGAGATCTGATCTATCTGCACCCCAACGGAGATGCGAGCCGCGCCTCGCACGTCGTCATCTACGTCGACGACGGCCACATCATCGACAGCCGAGTCAACGCCCAAAACCGTCTCGGGGTCCAGGTTCGCAACCGATCGGGCTGGTACCGCGAGGCTGTCCTCGGCGGCTGGCGGCCGATCGACTGAGGCGCCCACGCGCCGGCTAGTAGCCTCGCGGTCGTGGCACTTCGCGACCATGGCGACCCCGACGGCGCGCCCTCCGCGCCCCCGCCGCTTCGGCCGCCGACCAACTCCACGCGGCCATCGGCGGCGGAGCAGGCCCGCACCATCGCGGCCGCCACCAACGCCGCCGCGCTGGCCTCGTTAACCCCCGACGGCGACCCCTGGGCGTCGCTGGTGGCCTATGGATTGCTGGGCGGGGCTCCGGTGCTGTGCGTGTCAAACCTCGCCGAACATGGTCGCAACCTGGCCGCCGACCCGCGGGCGAGCCTGTCCATCGTCGCGCCCGCCGCCGAACCTGACCCGCTGGCGGGCGGCCGCATCACCCTGGCGGGCAGGGTCGCTCCCCCATTGGCCGACGACCAAGGCGCGGCGCGGACCGCCTACCTGAACGCGGTGCCCGAAGCCCGCCATTACGTCGACTTCACCGACTTCACCCTCTGGGTGCTGAGCGTGCGCAGGGTGCGCTGGGTGGGTGGCTACGGCCGGATGGACTCGGCAACCGGCGACGAGTACGCGGCCGCCGCGCCGGATCGGGTCGCGCCGGCCGCGCCGAGGGCCCTGGCGCACCTCAACGCCGACCACAGCGACGCCCTGACGGCGATGGCGCGCGCGTTCGGCGGCTATCCGGACGCCGATACCGCGGTGTGCACCGGCATCGACCGGTACGGGCTGGACCTGCGCGTACACACTCCGCGCGGGGTGGCCTACACCCGCGTCGGGTTTCCGGAACGGCTGCATTCTGCCGACCAATTACGTTCGGCGACAGCTGATTTGGCCCGAAGTGCGGGGCGACCCGGATAACTGCCGGGCTCGGTTGCGCGGGGTCGGCAGGCCGGCCGAGGGAGCCGGTGGGTGGAGGTCCGCGGCGTGCAGCGATGAATTCTGCACGCTCCACCGGTCAGACCTTTCGGACCGACGAATTTCGAGCAAAGGTGGATCCCATGTCCGTACACACGACCCTGCCGCCCGTGGTCGATCGACAAACCTGGCGCGCGGCGCTCGACGAACTGCGCGAACGCGAGAAGGCGGCCACCCGCGAATTGGATGCGATCGCCGCCCAGCGCCGCCGTCTGCCGATGGTCGAGTTGCCCGACTACACCCTGATGGGCGCCGACGGGCCGATTCGCCTGGCGGACGTGTTCGACGGCCGCTCGCAGTTGATCGTCTACCACCACATGTGGTCCGACGGCGCGGAGTGGCAGTGCAGCGGGTGCACGGGCTTTACGTCGCAATTCACCCGCCTGGAGTTCCTGGACAACTATGACGCCCGGTTCGTCATCGTGACGAACGGCCCGATCGCAGAAGCTCTCGCCTACAAGCACAGGGTCGGCAACCGCATGGACTGGTATTCGTCCTCACAGAGCCCGTTCGCCGCCGACATGGACGCGCCGCCCGGCGGCGGCTTCGGGGTCAACGTGTTCCTCCGCGACGGCGAGACCGTCTACCGCACGTGGCATACCAACGGGCGAGGCACCGAGCAACTGAGTCACACATTCGGGCTGATCGACATCCTGCCGTGGGGCCGCCAAGAGGAATGGCTCGATTCGCCCGAAGGCTGGCCGTCACGGCCCACCTACTCGGGGTGGCTCGACTCGCCCGCCATCGCGGCCGCCTACGGCCCCCGGACAGGTGCAGACAACCATGAACGCTGAACGCTACGTCGTTACCCGCACCATCGCCGCTACCCCGGCGGAGATCTTCGCCGTCCTCGCCGACCCGTCCCGCCACCAGAACACCGAGCCCACCGATTGGGTCCGCGATGCGGTGGACACCGACCCCATCACCACCGCGGGACAGATGTTCGCGATGAACATGTACCTCCCACAGGCCGGCGGCGACTACGTCACGCACAACCTGGTCGATGTCTTCGATGCGGAGCGCTCGATCGGCTGGAAGCCGGGCGTGCTCGACGACGCCGGCAACCATACGGCCGGCGGCTGGTTCTGGCGCTACGACCTCGTCCCCAACGGCGATGGAACGGACGTCACCCTCACGTACGACTGGAGCGGCACATCGCAGGATTTCCGGGACCGCGTGGGCAAGATTCCGATCTTCGCTGAGGATTACCTCGCCGAGTCGCTGGCCTCGCTGGAGCGCTCGGTGGTGGGCTGATGACTCGGGGCGCCGATCGGCTACTGTGCGGCCAGCGTGGAATTCGCTGAGACGCAGGAGATCTCGGAAGCGGGCAGCGGCCTGCAGAAGAAATTTCCTTGTACTGCATCGCATCCGTAGTCCTTGAGCCGCTGGGCGGTGGCGCTGTCCTCGACACCTTCCGCAACGGTGGCGATGCCGAACGCGGATGCCAGCTCGATGACCGAGCGTGCAATGGTGGCGGCCCGGTCGTCGTGCACGATCGGCGCTATGAATTCCCGGCCGAGCTTGATCTCGTCGGCCGGGAGTTCGCGCAGATAGGTGAGAGTGGCGTAGCCGCTGCCGAAGTCGTCGATCGCCACCCGGATGCCGTTTTCACGGAGACGATTGAGCACCGTTCGGGCCCTCGCAAAGTCGGCCACCATCAAATCCTCGGTGATCTCGATCGTGAGGCAACTGGGCGGCATCCCGCGCTCCGCGAGCACGGACATGATGCGGTCCGGCAGCGCATCATTGTCTAGAGACGGCGCCCCCAGGTTGATTGCGACCGGGATCGCTGTGCCCGCCGCGTACCACGCGGCAGCGTCGGAGACGGCCCGCGTCAGCACCAGATCGGTAAGCACATGTATCAGCCCGTGCTCGCGGACCAGCGGTAAGAACTCGTCGGGGCCCAGCACGCCGAACCGCGGGTGCTGCCAGCGCACCAGCGCCTCTACTCCGGTCACCGAACCGGTCGACATGGAGAATTTCGGCTGGTAGAGCAAGGTCAGCGAATCGTTCTCAATGGCCCGTCTCAGTTCGCCGAGCAGTTGCAATCGCGCGATGGCACCGGCATGTGGCGGCAACCCGGCGAGCTGCGCGTCCATCTCAGAGTTGAACGTCCGCACGTTGGTGGAGCTGGGCAGCCGGGCGTACGACCGTGCGGCATCGGCCTGTTTGAGAAGATCGCCCGGCGTCAGGGCCTGTGTTCCGGCCGAGGCCACGCCGATGCTCAGACGTACGTCCAGCCGGTGATCCTCGACGGCGACGGGTTCCTCGAAAGACCTTGCCAGCCCGTTGGCAACCTGCTCGGCCACGTCGGGACGGTCCTCGACCAACACCGCAAACTCGTCGCCCCCCATCCGCGCAACGGTGTGGCTGTCGCTGATGTTGGCCTGGATCCGCTCGCCGACGTCGCGTAGCAGTTCGTCGCCCACGTCGTAACCCAGCGTGTCATTCACCAGCTTGAAATCGTCGACGCCCACCGTCATCACGCTGACGGGCACGTCGTGCTGAACGTGGAGGCGAAGCGCATGCGCCAGGCGATCGTTGAACAGGCGGTGATTTGCCAACCCGGTCAGCGGGTCCCGCAAAGCGGCGTCGGATACCGCGGCGAGGAGGCGTTGCTTTCGGTCCAGGAGCAAGATGTGGCGGGCCACGGTGGTGACGAACAGCACCACGCAGACCGAGAAGATGAACGCCTCACCCCGGTACGCCGGCCAAAAGTGCACGGCGGCAACGGCAATGGCCAGCAGCACGGCCAGGTACGGCAGCCAG
>NZ_LZJJ01000096.1:0-2691 GCF_001667625.1 Mycobacterium sp. E1715 | reverse complement strand
GCCGCGGTCGGCGGCGACCCGCCGGACTCCGACGCCGCGCAACACCAGGGGCGCGCCGACACGAGCCGCGAGATCGTCGGCGCTGCCCTCGATGATGCGGACAACTTCGCTTCCGACGTTGCCCAACCCGAGCACCGCTACGCCCACTGGCTTTTCGTCACGGGGCACCGTTCACCTCACTTCCAGACTCAGCAGATCGTCGACCGTCTCGCGGCGCAGGATCAGGCGGGACCGGCCCGCACGCACCGCCACCACCGCCGGACGGCAGATCATGTTGTAGCGGCTCGACAGCGAATAGCAGTACGCGCCGGTCGCGGCGATCCCGAGCAGGTCACCGGGCTGCAGATCGTCGGGCACCCACGCGTCGCGGACGACGATGTCGCCGCTCTCGCAGTGCTTTCCGACGATCCGCGCCAGCGTCGCCGGTGCGTCGCTGGCGCGTGAGACCAGCCGGGCGTCGTACTGCGCGTCGTACAGGGCCGTGCGGATGTTGTCGCTCATGCCGCCGTCGACGCTGACATAGCGGCGCTGGGCCGTGCTGCTCACGTCGACATCCTTGACGGTGCCCACCTCGTACAGCGTGATGGTGCCCGGCCCGGCGATGGCGCGTCCGGGCTCGACCACCAGTCGCGGGGTGGGCAAGCCCACGGCCGCCGACTCGTTGCCGACGATGTCCGTCAGCTTGGCCGCCAGGTCGGCCACCGGCGGCGGGTCGTCGGTGCCCACGTAGGAAATCCCCAGCCCCCCACCGAGATCCACGGTCGAGATCTGACCTGTCTTGTCGACGCCGAATTCGTCGACGATTTGGTGCAGCAGCCCGATGACGCGGTGCGCGGCGACCTCGAA
Source organism: Mycobacterium sp. E1715 (assembly GCF_001667625.1). NCBI lineage: Bacteria > Bacillati > Actinomycetota > Actinomycetes > Mycobacteriales > Mycobacteriaceae > Mycobacterium > Mycobacterium sp. E1715. The sequence continues at coordinate 1,845 of NZ_LZJJ01000096.1, read as the reverse complement.
GCCGTCGACGTCGAAGATCTGCGAACCGATGTGGCTGTGCAGGCCCACCAGGCGCAGGTGGTCGGTGGCGAACACCCGGCGCACCGCGGCCATCGCCGCGCCGCTGGCCACCGACAACCCGAACTTCTGGTCTTCGTGTGCGGTGGAGATGAATTCGTGCGTGTGTGCTTCGACCCCGACGGTGAGGCGGACGTAGACGTCCTGGACGATGCCGGCGTCGGCCGCGATGGCGTCGAGGCGCTCGATTTCGGTCATCGAGTCCAGGACGACTTGCCCGACACCGGCTTTGACCGCCGCCGTGAGTTCCGCGGCGGATTTGTTGTTGCCGTGGAACGTGATCCGCTCGGGCGGAAAGTCGGCGTGCAGCGCGATGGCGAGTTCGCCGCCGGTGGACACGTCGAGCGAAAGGCCTTCCTCGTCGACCCAGCGGGCGATCTCGGTGCACAGGAAGGCCTTGGCGGCGTAACACACGTTCTGGCCGCCGCCGAAGGCCGTCGCGAGTTCGCGGCAGCGAGACCGGAAGTCGTCCTCGTCGATGACGAACAGCGGCGTGCCGTACTCCTGGGCGAGCTGGGTGACCGGGATCCCCGCGATGCTGGCTATTCCGTTGTCACCGCGAAGAATGTTGCGCGGCCACACATTCGGCGCGAGCCGAAGCAGCTCGTCGGGCGACTGCGGCCGCGGCGCGCTGTCGGGGTGCCGGGTTTCTTCGGCGTGCCGAGGACCGGCGGGGTGCACGTTCACATTCGCTCCGGAGCGGTGACACCGAGGATCGTCAGCCCGTTGGCGATGACCTGGCGGGTGGCCTGGCACAGCGCCAGGCGCGCGGTGTGCAGGTCGGTGGGCTGCTCGTCCCCCTGGGGCAACACCCGGCACGAGTCGTAGAACCGGTGGTAGTCGCCGGCCAGGTCTTCCAGGTAACGGCACACCCGGTGCGGCTCCCGCAGGGACGCAGCCGTTTTCAGCACGCGGGGGAAGTCCCCGATGCTGCGCAGCAGCGTCCCCTCCTTGTCGTGGCTCAGCAACTCGAGGTGCCCGGTGTCGGGGACCAGGCCCAGCTCCGCGGCGTTGCGGGCCAGCGCCGACAGCCGGGCGTGCGCGTATTGCACGTAATAGACCGGGTTTTCGTTCGACGCCGACGACCACAGTGCCAGGTCGATGTCGATCGGCGTGTCGACCGAGGAGCGGATCAGGCTGTAGCGCGCCGCGTCGACGCCGATCGCGTCCACCAGGTCGTCGAGGGTGATCACAGTTCCGGCCCGCTTGCTCATCCGGACGGGCGCGCCGTCGCGGACCAGGTTGACCATCTGCCCGATCAGCACCTCGACGTGGGCCGGGTCGTCACCGAACGCGGCGGCCACGGCCTTGAGCCGGGCGATGTAGCCGTGGTGGTCGGCGCCGAGCATGTAGATGCACAGGTCGAAGCCGCGCTGCCGCTTGTCCAGGTAGTAGGCGATGTCACCCGCGATGTAGGCCGGCTTGCCGTCGCTCTTGATCACGACGCGGTCTTTGTCGTCGCCAAAGGCGCTGGTGCGCAACCAGGTTGCGCCATCCTTCTCATAGATGTTGCCGGTCTCGCGCAGCCGGGCGATGGCCTGGTCGACGCGGCCGCTGGTGTGCATCGAGTCTTCGTGGGTGTAGACGTCGAAGTCGGTGCCGAACTCGTGCAGCGACTCCTTGATGTGAGTGAACATCAGGTCGACACCGATCTCGCGGAACGTCTCGTGCATCTCGGCGGCGGGCAGGCTCAGCGCGTCGGGCGCCTTGCCCAGCACCTGCGCGGCGATGTCGTTGATGTAGGCGCCGGCGTAGCCGTCCTCGGGCGTCGGTTCGCCCTTGGCGGCG
>NZ_LZJJ01000095.1:0-9644 GCF_001667625.1 Mycobacterium sp. E1715 | reverse complement strand
TGCGTCTACGTGGTCGACTCGGCCGGCGCGCTGGTCCTCGAAGGGGTGCGCGACCGGGTCGCGGCCCTGGTCGCCGAGCTCGGCGACGACGCCCAGGTGGGCTTCCACGGCCACGAAAACCTGGGGCTCGGGGTGGCCAACAGTGTCGAGGCCGTCCGCGCGGGCGCCAAGCAGATCGACGGCTCGTGTCGCCGGTTCGGTGCCGGGGCGGGCAACGCGCCCGTCGAGGCGCTCATCGGCGTGTTCGACAAGATCGGCGTCAAGACCGGGATCGACTTCTTCGACATCGCCGACGCCGCCGAAGAGGTGGTCGCCCCGGCCATGCCGGCCGAGTGCCTGCTGGACCGCAACGCCCTGATCATGGGCTACTCCGGTGTCTACTCGAGCTTCCTCAAGCACGCGATCCGCCAGTCCGAGCGCTACGGCGTGCCCGCCCACCAGTTGCTGCACCGCGCCGGTCAGCGCAAGCTCATCGGCGGTCAAGAAGACCAACTCATCGACATCGCGCTGGAGATCAAGCGCGAGCAAGAAAGCGGTGCCGCCGCCAAGTAGCCTGCGCATGCACAGGCCACGCAAAGCTATCCGGAGTAACCTGGCGCGCATGACCGTGACATCCAGGAACACTCGTGGCCGCGGACCGTACGGCGTGCTCGCCGGGAGTTTGCTGGCCGTCACCGCCGCGAGCGTGATCGCGCTCCCGGTCGCCGGCGCCGCGCCCCAATGCGATCAGACTGTGGGTAACTCCATCGACCAGTACCTGCAGCGGCATCCCGATCTGCACGCGCAGCTTCAGGCCAAGTCGGAGGCGGAAGGCGGCGGCCCCAACGTCATCGACTACCTCAACCGGCATCCGGACGTGCGGCAGCATCTGATCGACCTGTCGCAGCAGTGCGCACCGTAGTGAGTCGGCCTCGTCGGTGAACGCTAGGGCGGACGCGCGGGAACGTTCGCCATTGACGAAAAAGTAGAACACGTTCTAGCGTCTATGCGTGTTCTCTGATCCTCTCACCGCCGCGATCGCCGAAGCCGAGAAACTGGTCGCCGACGCGCCCTTCATCGAGACCGAGGCAGACCTCCTGGAAGGGCTGCAGTATCTGGCGGGCTGCGTTTCGGCCTGTATCCACCTCGCCTTCGACTACGAACGGGACCACCCGTTCCTGCAGTCCGGAACCGGGCCGTTCACCAAGATGGGCCTCGACAACCCCGACACCCTCTACTTCGGCACCCGGGTACACGCCAATCACGACTACGTCGTCACCGGCCGACGCGGCACCACGACCGACCTGAGCTTCCAGCTGCTCGGGGGTGAATACACCGACGACAACGTGCCGGCCAGCCAGGCGGCGTTCGACGACCGCGAACTCGAGATCGCGGCCGACGGCAGTTTCGAGTGGCGGGTGCGGCCCACCAGCAACGGCCAGTTGGTCATCCGCGAGGTCTATGGGGACTGGTCGGCACAGCGCGGCACGCTGGCGATTTCCCGGCTCGACACCGCGGGCACCGCGCCCCCGCCGCTGAGCCGCGAGACGATCGAAAAGCGTTATGCCACAGCGGGAAAGCAGCTCGTCAACCGGGTGAAGACGTGGCTGCAATTCCCGCAGTGGTTCTATCTCGACCTTCCGGTGAACACCATGGTTGCGCCCCGGCTCACGCCGGGCGGACTCGCGACCCAGTATTCGTCGGTCGGCCACTACGACCTGAGGCCCGATCAGGCGCTGGTGATCACCATCCCGGCTTCCGATGCGCCCTACCTCGGCTTCCAGCTGGGCAGCCTGTGGTACATCTCCCTGGATTACATCAACCACCAGACGTCGCTGAACAACACTCAGGCGCAAGCGGATCCGGACGGCAAGGTGCGCATCGTAGTCGCCGACCAGAATCCGGGAGTGACCAACTGGGTCGAGACGCTGGCGCATCGGCGGGGTTTCCTGCAGTTCCGTTGGCAGCGGGTGTCGCGTCAGCTGTCCGAGGCGGACGGCCCCACGGTGGAGCTGGTCGACTTCGACGCCGTACCCGCCACGTTGCCGTACTTCGAGCACAATAAGATCTCCGACGACGAATGGCGGGCGCGAATAGCGCTGCGCCAACAACAAATTGCGGCCAGGATGCTGGGGTGACCATGTCAGGATTGCTCAACGAAAAGGTCGTCGTCATCAGCGGCGTCGGGCCGGGCCTCGGCACCACCCTGGCGCACCGGTTCTCCCAGGACGGTGCCGACCTGGTCCTCGCGGCGAGGACCGTGGAACGGCTGGAAAGCGTCGCCAAGGAGGTCAACGACGCCGGGCACAAGGCGCTGGCCGTGCGCTGCGACATCACCGACGACGACGAGGTCAACTACCTCGTCGAGACGACCATGGCCACCTACGGCAAGGTCGACGTGTTGATCAACAACGCGTTCCGCGTGCCATCGATGAAGCCGTTGGCCGGCACCAGTTTTCAGCACATCCGTGATGCGATCGAGCTCAGCGCCCTGGGCGCGTTGCGGCTCATCCAGGCCTTCACGCCCGCGTTGGAGAAGTCGCACGGGTCGATCGTCAACGTCAACTCCATGGTGCTGCGGCACTCCCAGGCCAAGTACGGCGCCTACAAGATGGCCAAGTCGGCGCTGCTGTCGATGTCACAGTCCCTGGCCACCGAGCTCGGCGAGAAGGGGATCCGCGTCAATTCCGTTGCCCCCGGCTATATCTGGGGTGACACCCTGCAGGCCTACTTCGAACATCAGGCGGGCAAATACGGCACCACGGTGGACCAGATCTACGCGGCCACCGCGGCGAACTCCGACCTGAAGCGCCTGCCGACCGAAGACGAGGTGGCCTCGGCCATCCTGTTCTTGGCCAGCGACCTGTCCAGCGGCATCACCGGGCAGACCCTGGACGTCAACTGCGGGGAGTACCACACGTGATGCCGCCATCGACGATGCAGTGGGGGCACCACCCGCTTGCGGGGGACGAAGCGATGAGGAGATGGCGACATGGGAGCTGATCGCACCGACATCGGCACCGTCGACGAACTGCACGCATCCGCGAGCAAGCTGACCGGACTGGACGACTTCGGCGCCAACGACGACAACTACCTCGAGGCGCTCGAGGTGCTGCTGGACTCCTACCGGCGAGAAGCCGGCCTTACGGTGTTGGGCAGCAAGATGAATCGATTTTTCCTGCGCGGAGCCCTGGTGGCCCGGCTGCTGTCCGAGGCGTCGTGGAAGCAGTACCCGCAGCACGCCGACGTCGTGATCGAACGCCCGATCTTCGTCACCGGCCTGGTGCGCACCGGCACCACGGCGCTGCACCGGCTGCTGGGCGCCGACCCCGCGCATCAGGGCCTGCACATGTGGCTGGCCGAATTCCCGCAACCGCGGCCGCCGCGTGAAACCTGGGAATCACACCCGCTTTATCGCCAACTGGACGAGCAATTCAACCGGCACCACCGAGAGAATCCCGGTTACACCGGCCTGCACTTCATGGCCGCATACGAGCTCGAGGAATGCTGGCAGCTGCTTCGGCAGTCGCTGCATTCGGTGTCCTACGAGACCTTGGCGCACCTGCCCAGTTACGCGCAGTGGCTGTCGGAGCAGGATTGGACGCCGTCTTACCGGCGGCACCGCAAGAACCTCCAGCTGATCGGGCTCAATGACGCCGAAAAGCGTTGGGTGCTGAAGAATCCCAGCCACCTGTTCGCGCTGGACGCCTTGATGGCGACCTACCCCGACGCGCTGGTGATTCAGACCCATCGGCCGGTCGAGACGATCATGGCCTCCATGTGCTCGCTGGCTCAGCACACCGCCGAGGGATGGTCGACGAAGTTTGACGGGGCCCAGATCGGCGCCGACGCAATGGATACCTGGTCGCGGGGGTTGGAGCGCTTCAACACCGCCCGCGCCAAGTATTCACCGGCCCAGTTCTACGACGTCGACTACAAGGAACTGATCGCCGACCCGATCGGCACGGTGGCCGACATCTATCGGCAGTTCGGGATGACGCTGACCGACGAGGCGAGGGCGGCGATGGAGAAGACGCACGCCGACAGCCAGTCCGGCGAGCGGGCGCCGAAACATCGTTACTCGCTGGCGGATTACGGGCTGACCGTCGAAACCGTCAAGGAGCGCTTCGCCGGGCTGTGAATCAGTCGTCGACCGGCCGGGCCCCCAGCCAAACGCCGTCTGGTGGACCGATCGCGCCCGCGTGCTCGCGCGCCCTGGCAAGCTCGGACGAGGCCGCGAATCGCCTTGCCGCATCGATGTTTTCCATCTTCATGACGACGATGACGGTGGTGGGGTCGTCGCCGTCGATGTAGGTACCGGTCACGACCAGCCCATGCCGGCGCCGGGTTGCATCGAGTCGGGGTTCGCGAAACACGTCGTTCCATTGATCGACACTGGCGACCCGCTGTTTGACAAGCATCACCCCGGCCATGAGAACCTCCCTCAACTCACCGGCATATGTCCACAGTCGTAGACATATGCCCTCAGCGTAGCGCCGCCGGGGCGGATATGTCTACGGTTGTAGACAAAGGAGGACAGATGGACGACGTGCCACCACGGCGCCGCGACGCCGGTGCCACCAGAATCCGCCTGCTGGAATCCGCCCGCGAGCTCTTCCTTGCGCGGGGCTACAACGCCATTGGCCTGCGCGAGGTGGCGTCGAAAGCCGGTGTGGATGTCACTTTGGTCCGCCGCTATTTCGGGTCGAAGGAAAAGCTCTTCGCGGAAGCAACGGAGGTTTCGGAGAATGTGGAGGAACTTCTCGGCGCCGCGGACGATGTGCTGGCGGAGCGATTGATCGCCCGGGTGCTGGGCGCGCGCCGCGATGTCGACGCCCCGTTGTTCGCCCTGCTGCGGTCCAGCGGCGACCCTTCGGTCGTGGCGCGGCTCAACGAGCAGCTCGATGCGGGCCTCACCCGCAACCTGGCGAAGCGGATAACGGCGGACCGGCCCAGGATTCGAGCGGACATGGTCACCGCCCTGCTATTGGGCATCGGCGTGCAGCGTGTCCTCCTGCAGAAGAAGCCGATGGCCGGCGCCCGCGAGGGCGACATCGCCGCGGTATTCCTAGAGGCGTTCGAAGCGATAACCAAACTGCCCCAAGGGCAGTGATTCAGTCGTCGACCGGATCCTCGGGCTCGCCCAGGTAACCCTCCGCGACCGCATGCTCGATGCTGTCGCTCAACTTCGGGCAGGAACGGGTGCGCGCGGTGTCGCCACCGGAGTTGCGCACCTCGGTGAAGTGGGCGCACCGCTGCCAGGCCTCGGTGTTCCATTGCACGGCGGTGTGGCCCGGGCCCAGTTTCCGGACGGTGACCGTGACGTGGCAGAACCGGCAATCCACCGGCAGCAGGCCCGAGCGAAGGTAGCGCTCCCGGTCGGCGCGGCTGGCTTCGGCGACGGCGGCGGCACGCTGCGGATCGTTGGCGAAATCCCTTGACTTCGACCAGGATCCGGAGCCGCCGTTGCGGGCCGGCGCGTCCTCGTGGTCGTGATGGTCACCGTGCAGCATCAGCATCGACCGGGCTAGCCGGTCGACGTCGGGGACCGCCGGTTGATCCTGGGTCATGGAATCAGTGTTGCTCCACGGGCACTTCGTCGTTGGCCGCCTTGAGGTTCTCTTCGACCTCGGCGTTCCAGTATTCGTTGGCACGCGTGGTGTCCACCTCGATCTCGAAGCGCTCCACCATTTCCGGCTGGATGTCGGCCACGTCGACGTAGAACTGCTGATACCAGCGGCGCAGCTGGTAGACGGCGCCGTCTTCCTCGACCAGCAGGGGGTTGTCGATGCGGGTCTTGTGCTTCCAGATCTCGACGTCCTGCAGGAAGCCCTTGCTGACGCCTTCGGTGAATACCCGCGACAGCTTCTCGGTCATCGCTTCGTCCATGCCCTTGGGCTTTTCGACGATGACGCCCCACTGCAATACGAACGAGTTCTGGGTCACCGGGTAGTGGCAGTTGATCAGGATCGACTCCGCCTTGTAGCCGCCGTAGCTGTTGTGCAGCCAGTTGATCATGAACGATGGCCCGAAGTACGACGCCTCCGAGTCGAGGTGCGCCTCACCGTAGGAGGTACCCAGGTCGTTGACGTCCGGACGGCCCACGTTGTGCAGGTATTGCGACGCGATGTGACCCTCGAAGACGTTCTTGAAGTACGTCGGCAACCCGAAATGGATGTAGAAGAAGTGCGCCATGTCGGTGACGTTGTCGATGATGTCGCGGCAGTTCGAGCCCTCGATGAGGATGCGGTTCCACCGCCATTCCGTCCACTCGTTGCTGGCGGCTTCCGGGATGTCGGGGATCCGGACCGCGGGGTCCGGCGGATTCTGTTCGTGGTCGTGCCAGACGAACAACAGGCCGCCGCGCACGTCGGTCGTCCACGAGCGGGTGCGCGCCGTCTTGGGTGTGCGCTTGGCGTATGGCACCAGCTTGCAGCGGCCGTCACCGCCCCAGCGCCAGTCGTGGAACGGGCAGGCCACCTCGTCGCCTTTGATGGTGCCCTCAGAGAGGTCGCCACCCATGTGCCGGCAGTAGCCGTCCAGCACTTTCAGGTCCCCGTGTGAGTCGGCGAAGACCACCAGCTTGGTGCCGAACGCCTCGATCGAGTGCGGCTTGCCGTCCTGGAAGTCCTTCGCGACGCCCAGGCAATGCCAGCCCCGGGCGTACCTTGTCGGCAGAGCACCGGGATCGATCTCCCGGATGCCGACCGCCTTGGCGTCGGTAGTCACCTGTCACCTCCAACTCGCTGGCCCTCTAACTAGAACACGTTACAGTTTTGCGGTGGCGGCGCGCAACGACGGCGAGTCTGGCCACGGCATATGCGCGGCGGATTCCCGCTCGGGGTATATCTAGACGATGCCGCTGTTTGCTTTCGAGGGCCGGGCGCCGCGGGTCGATCCCACCGCTTTCGTGGCGCCGACCGCCACCCTGATCGGCGAGGTCGTCGTCGAAGCCGGTGCATCGGTGTGGTTCAACACCGTGCTGCGCGGCGACTACGGGCCGATCGTGGTGCGCGAGGGCGCGAACGTGCAGGACGGGTCGGTGCTGCACGCGCCGCCCGGCATCCCGGTCGACATCGGGCCCGGCGCCACGGTGGCGCACATGTGCTGCATCCACGGGGTGCATGTCGGGGCCGAGGCCCTGATCGCCAACCACGCGACCGTCCTCGACGGCGCGGTCATCGGCGCGCGCAGCCTCATCGCGGCCCATTCGCTGGTGACGGCCGGCACCCAGATTCCGGCCGGCATGCTGGCGGTGGGCGCACCGGCGCAGATCAAGGGACCCGTGGCCGGAACGGGCGCGGAGATGTGGGTCAAGGTGAATCCGCAGGCCTACCGCGAACTGGCTCAGCGGCACCTGGCCGGGCTCGAGCCGCTCTAGACCTTCCGGGCCGACGCGGCCGCGCGGTCCATCTCCCAGTAGGCGCGCAGGGCGGTCATCTGGCCCTCGTCGTTCGCCTTGTAGGTGAAGACGCCCTCCGCGGTCACCTGATAGTCGCCATGGGTGATCAGGATGTGGCCGACGTTGGCTTCCTCGTTGCCGCATTGGTAGGTGTCGCGGAAGACGAACTCGATCTTGGTGGTGGGCGCGATCGCTTTGTCCCAGAAGGCCGAGATCGCGTCGCGGCCCCGGTGTCCTTTGCCTTCCGGGTCGAAGGCCGACGGCCCGATCGGATCCTCGACGATCGCGTCGTCGGCGAACACCGCCAGCCACGCCTCTTTGTCCCTGGCGATGACCGCCTCGCGCGAGCGGCGGCCCGCCTCGTGCGCGGGGTTCTCGGTCACGAGCCGACTTTTTCGGGCGTGGGTTTGTCCGCGCCGACCACCCACATGGAGTAGTACTGCGAGCCACCGCCGTAGGCGTGCCCCAACGCCTTACGCGCGTTGGGGACTTGGTGATCCCCGCCCTTGCCCATCACCTGAATCGCCGCCTCGGCGAACCGAATCAGGCCGGACGCGCCGATCGGGTTCGACGACAGCACGCCGCCAGAGGGGTTGACCGGTAGCCGCCCCCCGATCGCCGTCTCGCCGGCTTCGGTGAGCTTCCAGCCCTCACCCTCGGGCGCAAAGCCGAGGTTTTCCAACCACATCGGCTCGAACCACGAGAAGGGCACGTAAATTTCCGCGGCGTCGATCTCGTCGATCGGGCTCGTGATGCCCGCCGCCTTCCACAGCGCCGCGGCGGCGTCCCGCCCGGCCTGGGGGCTGACCTGGTCGCGTCCCGAGAATTGCAGCGGCTCGGTGCGCAGCGCGGTCGCGTGGATCCACGCGACCGGCTGTCCTTGGGCCAGACGGGCTTCGGCGGCCTCCTCGTTGCCGATCACCACCGCGGCGGCACCGTCCGAGGACGGGCAGGTCTCGTCGTAGCGGATCGGGTCCCACAACATCGGCGACTCCATCACCTTCTCGACGGTGATGTCGGGCTGATGCAGGTGCGCCAGCGGATTGCGGGCCCCGTTCAGCCGGTCCTTGACGGCAACAATCGCGCCGATGTTCAACGGTGCGCCGGAACGGCGGATGTAGGACCGCACGTGCGGGGCGAAATAACCGCCCGCGCCTGCGCCGACGGGCTTGATGAAGGGGACCGGAATCGACAACGCCCACATGGCATTTGATTCCGACTGCTTCTCCCAGGCCATGGCCAGCACGCGGCGGTACTTGCCGGACTGCACCAGACTGGCGGCCACCACCGCGGTGGACCCGCCGACCGAACCCGCGGTGTGCACCCGGATCAGCGGCTTGCCGGTGGCGCCGACGGCGTCGGCCATGAACAGCTCGGGCATCATCACGCCCTCGAAGAAGTCGGGCGCCTTGCCGACGACGACGGCGTCGATGTCGTCGAACGTCGAACGCGAATCTTCCAGCGCGCGGTCGATCGCCTCGCGCACCATGCCGTTCATCGAAACGTCCTTGCGCTTGGCCACGTACTTGGTCTGCCCGGTACCCAGTACCGCGGCCAGGTATGCTCCCGCTCCGGCCATCAGTTCTTTCCTTCCATGACCGCGACCAGGTTCTGTTGCAACGCGGGCCCGCTGGTGGCGTGCGCGAGCACCCGCTTGGCCGATCCATTCCAGATGTGTTGGGCGGCAAAGCCGATACGCTCGAGGCCGGCGACGAACATGGGGTTGGCGGCCAGCGCTCCACCGGACGGGTTGACCTTGGTCGGCCCCGGTATCCGGATGGCTTGCTCGAGGATCAGGTGCTGGTGGGTGAACGGCGCGCAGATCTCCGCGACGTCCAGGTTGTCGGTTCGGCCGCCCGTGGCCGCCTGGGCCGCGGCCTTGGTCGACGGGGACTCGGTGAGGTCGCGCGCGCCGAGGGCCGGGGTTTCGATGCGGTGCTCGATTCCCGTTATCCAGGCGGGGTTCTCGCGCAACTCGCGCGCCCGATCGTCGGCCGCGAGCACGATCGCGGCGGCGCCGTCGGTGATGGGCGCGATGTCGTGGCGCCGCAGCGGCTCGGCGAAGAACGGCCGCTCGAGCAGCTCGGCCACGCTGATCGACCCCTCCACCTTGTCGACCCGGCGCGCGTTGGCGAAGGAGTCGAACGCGACGCGCGCCATCTGCTCTTCGGTCCACTTGCCGTTGTCGAGCCCCATGCGGGCCTGCAGCCCGGCCATCGAGATCGAGTCCGGCCACAGCGGCGCGACGGTATAGGGATCGGTC
>NZ_LZJJ01000094.1:0-15958 GCF_001667625.1 Mycobacterium sp. E1715 | reverse complement strand
TGAACCGTTCGCGCCACTTGGTGCCCAGCTGGGCGTCGAGCACCCGGTGCACCTTGTTGGCGGGTAGCGGCGGGGCGTCCTTTTGCAGCTTGGTCAGCGCCTCGCGGTAGGGCTCGCCGTATTCGTCCGGGATGGCGGCCTCCATGACCGACAAGGCCTGGCCGACCTTCATCGCCCCGCCCTTGAGCTCGCCCAAGACGGTGAACAGCTGGTTGGCGGCTTTCTCCATCAGCTCGGCCTGGACTTCGTCCCGCGATTTCCCGGTCAGCCGTTTGCCGAAGCCGAGCGCCGCCCGGCCGGCGAAGCCGACCGGGATGCTGGCCAGCTTCGCGTTGCGCGCCGCCCGGCCCCGTTTGATGTCTGCCACGTATCCATCATCCATGACGTTCCACGCGCCTCGCGCTTGATCTTCGCAACACCCGCTCGCGGGCGGCCGACGGGGAAGCGCCCTAGGTTGTCCCCCATGGCAGCCAAGCAATCACAACACGACGCCGCTGACTCCCTGTTCAGGGCGATCATCGAAACGCTGGACAAGCACCGCAACGACGGCACCCTGACCGCGGAGATCCTGCAACAGCTGGGGACCGCCTACGAGTCGGTGTCGTCGAACGTCCCGGATCAGGGCCGGCTCGGCTAGCTGGCCCGTCCGCACGAGCACAGCGGGTGCCGGGTCCAGCGCCGCGCGACGATGGCGCCGGCGTTGAGGTCGAATTCCAGCGTGGCGTTCAGCGTCTGGGGCGGCATCGCCTCCTGTTGGCGCACGGCGGCGATCACCCGGTTCACCTGGCTGAGCGCCAGCGCCGCGGTCGCCAGCAGCGTGGCCCGGTCGGCCACCCCGACGGTCTCCCGCAGCTGCGCGGAGATCGCGGGCCAGGCCGCGTCGCGGTCCCGCCGATGCAGGTCGGCGCAGCCCAGGCAGCTGGTCGTCCCGGGAATCACCAGCGGGCCGACCAGCCCGACGCCGTCGCGGACCCGCACCGGCAGGTGGGGCACGCCACGGGCGTGCAGGTCGCGGACCATGCGCGGGTCGGCGACCAAGTAATCGGACAGCACCACCAGGTCGACGACGGCGGCCGACACGGCCGCGTGCGGCTGGCTGCTGCGGGCGATCCGGGCGCCCGAGCAGCGCAGCGCCTCGGCGAGCAGCTCCGACAGCGGCCCGCGGCCGTGGATCCGGATGGACGGCGCCCGGCCGCGGGGCTTCCCGCATTCGGTCGCCACGCCCGCGCCGACCAGCTGGTCGACCAGGTCCGTCAGGCCCTCTGCGTCCCGCAGGCCGCGGTCGACGGCGCGCCGCCGCAGCTCGGCCAGCGGCGTGGGTGATCGCATGGTTCGCAGCAGCGCGGCCAGTTCCGCGGCGGGCAGGCCGCCCGGTGGCCGCACCAGCACGGCACGGCGGGGATCCCAGCCGACTTGGACGGCGCCGTCGGGCCGCAGCAGTACCGGCATGGCGGGGTCCAGCGCATAGGTGGAAAGCGTGGCCGGTGACACCGGTGCACTGTGCCACGCCGGGGGTGGGCGCCCCGGTCAGTTATCCACAGGGCCGCGGCCCGGATCCTCGGGGTTCTCCTCGAGCTTGGCGATCGCCTCGTCGATGCCGCTGGTGTCGCCCCCGATGACGCGGTCGATGAAGCCCGCCGGCTCGTCGAGGTCCTCGGCGGCGGGCAGCAGGTCGGGGTGTTGCCAGATGGCGTCGCGGGCGTCCACGCCGGCGGCCTCGGTGAGGCGCTCCCACAGCGCGGCGGCTTCGCGCATCTTGCGGGGCCTCAGCTCCAGGCCCACCAGCGTCGCGAAGGTCTGTTCGGCCGGGCCGCCGGTGGCGCGGCGGCGGCGCAGCGTCTCGCTGAGCGCGGCCGCCCCCGGAATCCGGTCGCCCAGGGCCGCGGTGACCACCACCTGCACCCAGCCCTCGATCAGCGCGAGCAGCGTCTCGAGGCGTTCCAGCGCCTGCGTCTGCGCCGGGGTGGCCTTGGGCTCGAAAACGCCTTGCCCCAGAAGGTTTTCGATGGCCGCCGGGTCCGACAGCGTCGCCGGGTTGAAGTCGCGGGCCAACTCCTCGATACCGCTCATGTCGATCTGCATGCCCATCGCGTAGGCCTCCACCGCGCCCAGCAGCTGGCTCGACAGCCACGGCACGTGGCTGAACAACCGGTGGTGGGCGGCCTCGCGCGCGGCCAGAAACGTCAGGATCTCGCTGCGGGGCTGCTCGAGCCCGGCCGCGAACGACTCCACGGCGTCGGGCAGGATCGCCGCAACGCCCTTGGGCCCCAACGGCAATCCGATGTCGGTGGAGGTGAGCACCTCGCGGGACAGCCGGCCCAGCGCCTGCCCCAGCTGCGAGCCGAAGGCCATGCCGCCCATCTGCGACATCATCGCCATCAGTGGGCCCGCCATGCTCTTGGCCTCCTCGGGCAGCGACGACGCCCACACCGTCGAAATCTGTTGTGCCATCGGGTCGCACAACCGCTTCCAGGTATCCAGGCTGTTGTCGACCCAGTCGGCCGGGCTCCAGCCCACCGCCTTGCTGGTGCCGGCGGGCAGCGCCGTGGCGCCGTCCAGCCAGGTCTCGGCCAGGTGTACCGCGTCGGCGATCGCCGAGTGCGTCGTGGCCGGGATGGGCGCCACGAACCCGATCGAGTTCGTGGCCACCCGGCGCGCCAGCTCGTAGTTGACCGGGCCCGACTGTCCGCCCCCGGCCATCCCGGTGCCCGCGCTGGAAAGCATCTGACCCAGCTGGGTGAAGATCTGCCCGAGGTCGCCCATGCCGAAATCGCCGCTCATGCCGAATGCGCCGAAGGGATCGGAGCCGCCGGAGCCCGAATTGGGATCTTTCTTCCCGGGTTTGTCGGGGTCTTCCCCGTGGGAGAAGCCGAAAGGCAGGTCAGCCATACCGTCAACGGTACTCACCGGGGGAATGGGGTGGGTGGTCTCGGGGTCAGCTTGTGGCTGAACCGGACCGACGGGCTCCGTCTAGTGTAATCGGCGTGAACAGGCGGATTCTGACCTTGATGGTCGCGCTGGTGCCGATCCTGGTCTTCGGCGTGTTGCTGGCGGTGGTGACGGTGCCGTTCGTCTCGCTGGGCCCGGGACCCACCTTCGACACGCTCGGCGAGGTCGACGGCAAGCAGGTGGTGGCGATCGAGGGCACCGCGACGCATCCGACCACCGGGCACCTGAACATGACGACGGTCTCCCAGCGGGACCAGCTGACCCTCGGCGAAGCGCTGACGCTGTGGCTTTCGGGGCAGGAGCAGTTGGTGCCGCGCGACCTGATCTACCCGCCGGGCAAGTCACGGGACGAGGTCGACAAGGCCAACAACGCGGACTTCAAGGAGTCCGAGGACAGCGCCGCCTACGCCGCGCTGGGCTACCTGAAATACCCGGCCGCGGTCACGGTCGCCAAGGTCACCGATCCGGGTCCGTCCGCGGGCAAGCTGAAGGACGGCGACGCCATCGACGCGGTCAACGGCGTCCCGGTGGCCGACGTCGACCAGTTCACCGGGCTGCTCAAGAACACCAAGCCGGGCCAGACGGTGACCATCGACTACCGGCGCAAGAACGAGCCGGCCGGGGTGGCCCAGATTACGCTGGGCGCGAACAAGGATCGCGACTACGGCTTCCTCGGTGTCGCCGTGCTCACCGCGCCCTGGGCGCCGTTCGTCGTCGACTTCAACCTGGCCAACGTCGGGGGGCCGTCGGCCGGCCTGATGTTCAGCCTGGCGGTGGTCGACAAGCTGACCACCGGTGACCTCACCGGGTCGAAGTTCATCGCGGGGACCGGCACCATCTCCGCCGATGGGAAGGTCGGCCAGATCGGCGGCATCACCCACAAGATGGTCGCCGCCCACGCGGCGGGCGCCACGGTCTTCCTGGTGCCGGCCAAGAACTGCTACGAGGCGAACTCGGACAATCCGTCCGGCCTGCGCCTGGTGAAGGTGGAGACCCTCAGCCAGGCGGTCGACGCCCTGCATGCGATCACGTCGGGGGGCCAGCCCCCGAGCTGTTAGAAGCTGAGCGAGCCAAATGGCGGGTCGCGCGATGCGTAGAGTTGTCACCGTCGATCAATCGAGCAGGGAGCGTAGCCAGTGGGGATGCGGCCCACCGCACGGATGCCGAAGCTGACCCGGCGCAGCCGGATTCTGATCCTGATCGCCCTGGGTGTGATCGCTTTGCTGCTCGCCGGCCCCCGGCTGATCGACGCGTACGTGGACTGGCTGTGGTTCGGCGAACTCGGCTACCGCTCAGTGTTCAGCACCGTCCTGGTCACCCGGTTCGTGGTCTTTCTGGTGGCCGGCCTGCTGGTGGGCGGCATCGTGTTCGCCGGTCTCGCGGTGGCCTACCGCACCCGCCCGGTGTTCGTGCCGAGCAACGACAACGATCCGGTCGCGCGGTACCGCGCCGTCGTGCTGTCCCGGTTGCGGTTGGTGGGCATCGGGGTGCCGGTCGCGATCGGCCTGCTGGCCGGCATCATCGCGCAGAGCTACTGGGTGCGCATCCAGCTGTTCATGCATGGCGGGGACTTCGGTATCCGGGATCCGCAGTTCGGCAAGGACCTCGGCTTCTACGCGTTCGACCTGCCGTTCTACCGGCTGCTGCTCAGCTATTTGTTCGTGGCCGTCTTCCTCGCTTTCGTTGCGAACCTGCTGGCGCACTACATCTTTGGCGGAATCCGGCTGTCCGGCCGCGCCGGCGCGCTGAGCCGCTCGGCGCGCATCCAGCTGGTCACGGTGGTGGGGCTGCTGGTGCTGCTCAAGGCGGTCGCGTACTGGCTGGACCGCTACGAGTTGCTGTCGCACACCCGTGGCGGCAAGCCCTTCACCGGTGCGGGGTACACCGACATCAACGCGGTGCTGCCGGCCAAGCTGATCCTGATGGCGATCGCGCTGATCTGCGCCGCCGCGGTGTTCTCCGCGATCGTCCTGCGTGACTTGCGGATTCCGGCCATCGGCCTGGTGCTGCTGCTGCTGTCGTCGCTGATCGTGGGGGCCGGGTGGCCGTTGATCGTCGAGCAGATCAGCGTCAAACCCAATGCCGCGCAGAAGGAAAGCGAATACATCAGCCGCAGCATCGCGGCGACCCGGCAGGCGTACGGGCTGACGTCGGACGTCGTCACCTACCGCACCTACGCCGGTGACACGCAGGCCACCGCCCAGCAGGTCGCCGACGACCGCGCGACCACCTCCAACATCCGGCTGCTCGACCCGACCATCGTCAGCCCGGCGTTCACCCAGTTCCAGCAGGGCAAGAACTTCTACTACTTCCCCGACCAGCTGTCCATCGACCGCTACCTCGACCGCAACGGCTCGCTGCGCGACTACGTCGTCGCGGCCCGCGAGCTCAACCCGGACCGGCTGATCGAGAACCAGCGCGACTGGATCAACCGGCACAGCGTCTACACGCACGGCAACGGGTTCATCGCCTCGCCGGCGAACACGGTGCGCGGCGTCGCCAACGACCCCAACCAGAACGGCGGCTATCCCGAGTTCCTGGTGAACGTCGTCGGCGCCAACGGCAACGTGGTGTCCGACGGCCCCGCGCCGCTGGACCAGCCGCGCATCTACTACGGGCCCGTCATCGCCAACACCTCAGCCGACTACGCGATCGTCGGTCGCAACGGCGCCGACCGCGAATACGACTACGAGACCAGCGCCGAGACCAAGAACTACACCTACACCGGGCTCGGGGGAGTTCCAGTCGGGGACTGGCTGTCGCGCAGCGTGTTCGCCGCGAAGTTCGCGGAGCGAAACTTCTTGTTCTCCAACGTGATCGGTTCCAACAGCAGGATCCTGTTCAACCGCGACCCGGCCCGCCGGGTGGAGGCGGTGGCGCCGTGGCTGACCACCGACAGCTCGGTCTACCCGGCGATCGTCAACAAGCGGCTGGTGTGGATCATCGACGGCTACACCACGTTGGACAACTATCCGTACTCCGAGCTCACCTCCCTGGAGTCGGCGACCGCCGACTCGAACGAGGTGGCGTTCAACAAGCTGGCCCCCGACAAGCAGGTCTCCTACATCCGCAACTCGGTGAAGGCCACGGTGGACGCCTACGACGGCACCGTGACGCTGTACCAGCAGGACGAGCAGGACCCGGTGCTCAAGGCGTGGATGCAGGTGTTCCCCGGCACGGTGAAGCCGAAGAGCGACATCACCCCCGAGCTGGCCGAGCACCTGCGCTATCCCGAGGACCTGTTCAAGGTGCAGCGGATGCTGCTGGCCAAGTATCACGTCAACGACCCGGTGACGTTCTTCTCGACCTCGGACTTCTGGGACGTGCCGCTGGACCCGAACCCGACCGCCAGCAGCTATCAGCCGCCGTATTACATCGTGGCGAAAAACATTGCCAAGAACGACAATTCGTCGTCGTATCAGCTGACCAGCGCGATGAACAGGTTCAAGCGCGACTACCTGGCCGCCTACATCAGCGCCAGCTCCGACCCCGCGACCTACGGCAGGATCACCGTGCTGACCATCCCGGGTCAGGTCAACGGGCCCAAGCTGGCCAACAACGCCATCACCACCGACCCGGCGGTGTCGCAGGACCTCGGCGTGATCGGGCGCGACAACCAGAACCGGATCCGCTGGGGCAACCTGCTCACGCTGCCGGTGGGTCAGGGCGGACTGCTGTACGTCGAGCCCGTCTACGCCTCCCCGGGGGCCAGCGACGCCGCGTCGTCGTACCCGCGACTGATCCGGGTGGCGATGATGTACAACGACAAGATCGGGTACGGCCCGACGGTGCGCGACGCGCTGACGGGGCTGTTCGGTCCCGGCGCGGGCGCGGCCGCGACGGGTATCCAGCCCACCGACGCCGGCAACCCCCAGGCGCCCCCGCCGGTGACTCCGCCCGTGCCTGCCAGCCCTCCCGGATCGCCGCCGCCGACGGCGCTTCCGCCGGTGCCGGACGGGTCGGTGACGCTGTCCCCGGCCAAAGCCGCCGCGCTGCAAGAGATTCAGAGCGCGCTCGGCGCGGCCAAGGACGCCCAGAAGAAGGGCGATTTCGCCGGCTACGGCGCCGCGCTGCAGCGGTTGGACGACGCGATCACCAAGTACAACAACACCAAATAGCCCTCAGGCCCCGTCCATTCCAGCCGACCGTTTCGGCCGACCGCGAGCGTGCGTGTCTGTACACCGACACGCCGAAAAGGGTGGCATTCTGCGCACCCTCGCCGATGTGGCGCACACGAAATAGCCATCACGCGAAGGCCGTTCGGAACCTGTCCCGATAGGCCTTGGGGCTGATGCCCAGGTGGTTGACGAACACCCGCCGCAAGGTCTCGATGCTGCCGAAGCCGGCCATGCCCGCGGTCTCGCTGACGGACCGGCCGGATTCCAGTGCGCCACGGGCGAAGTCGATTCGAACGAGCTCGACGTAGCGGGCCGGGGTCATGCCCAGCTCGGATTGGAAGAGCCGGGTCAGCTGGCGGGTGCTCAGTGACGCCCGGGCCGCAAGGGATTTCACGCTGTGGTTCGCGGCCGGGTCGGCCGCGACCGCGTCGATGACCGCGCGCAGCGGCGACTGCGGCGGCGGATCGGCCTCCACCAACACCGAGAACTGTGATTGGCCCCCAGCGCGTTTGAGGTAGACCACCAGCCACCGGGCCACGTTGCGGACCAGTTCGGTCCCGTAATCCATTTCGACCAGCGCCAGCGCCAGGTCGATGCCGGACGAGATCCCGGCCGAGGTGAACACGTCGCCGTCGCGGACGAAGATCGCGTCGGGATCGACGGTGACATCGCGAAAGGCCCGGGCCAACAGCCGGGTCTCGTTCCAGTGCGTCGTGGCGCGCCGGCCGCTGAGCAGACCGGCCTGGGCGAGGATGAACGACCCCGTGCAAATGGATGCCATCCGCCGGGCTCGCGTCGCTATCGACCTGACGGCCTCGACGAGCGCGGGATCCACCGGCCGCCGGGGCAGGTGGTCGCTGCCGGCGACCAGAACGGTATCCGCGGATTCGATCGAGGAAATCCGGTCGGTGACACCCAGTCGACTGCCGATCGACGTGGTGACGTCCCGGCCGTCCACCGACGCGATCTTGAGCCGGTAGTCGGCTCCGAACCGGTTGGCTTCGACGAACACCTCGCCGGTCCCCGCCACGTCCAGCATCGTCACGTCGTCGAAGACGACGATCACCACCACCCGCGAATGCGCTCCGGTCTCGGCCACGTAAGACATTGTGTCGCTTTCTGTGGACAGGACGGCCCGAACGCCCACGGTCGCCTCGGCCGTGCGGCCGCAGACTGACGGCATGAATACTCAGTCAATGGAAAGCATCGCCGGCATCCGCATCCCCGACTCGGCGTTGGTGCTCGAGGCCACCGATTTCATTCGAGACGCCGAGGACGACCTGCTGTTCCACCACTCGCGGCGGGTGTTCCTGTTCGGCGCGCTGCAGGGCCTGCGCCGGGGGCTGCAGCCCGACCTGGAGCTGCTCTACGTCGCCGCCATGTTCCACGACCTCGGGCTCACCGAGCGCTACGGCACCTCCTCGCTGCGCTTCGAGGTCGACGGCGCGAACGCGGCCCGGGACTTCCTGACGGCGCATGGTGTGGACGAGGCCGACGCCGCCAAGGTGTGGCTCGGGATCGCGTTGCACACCACACCCGGCGTGCCCGAGTTCCTGGACCCCGAGGTCGCTTTGCTCCAGGCCGGTGTCGAGGTCGACGTGGTCGGCATCGGCCGCGACGACCTGGCCCCCGACGCCCTCGCCGCGGTGACCGCCGCCCACCCGCGCCCGCAGTTCAAGCAGCGCATCTTGGCCGCGTTCAACGACGGGATGAAGCACCGCCCGCTCACCACCGCCGGCACCATGAACGCCGACGTGCTGGCGCACTTCGATCCCACCTTCGAGCGGGTCGACTTCGTCGACAAGATCCTCAACAACAGCTGGCCGGAATGAAGGGAGCGGACAGATGGACATTCACGAGGCGCTCTACACCACCAGGATGATGCGCCGGCTGCGGCCGGACCCGATCCCGCGCGACGTGCAGGCCCGCATCCTCGATGCGGCCGTCCGGGCGCCCAACGGGGGCAACACCCAGCGCTGGCACTTTGTCGCCGTCGACGATCCACAACTCATCCACGAGTTCGGCGAACTGTTCCGGCAGGCCCGCGCGCTGGAATACGAGAAGTTCAGCGTGGGTCAGGGACCGATGGTCGTGCCGGGGCCCGGCGTGGACCTCACCGCTCACGCCGAGACGATGCGCCGCATCAAGGGGTCCGGGAACTACCTGGCCGACCACTTCGACGAAGTTCCCCTGTTGCTCTTCGTGTTCGCGATCGACGATCTCGGCGGCGCCAACATCTACCCCGCGATCTGGAGCGCTCTGCTCGCGGCCCGGGCCGAGGGCGTCGGCGGCGTCATGACGATGGTGCTCAACAATTTCCGGGACAAGGTCAACGAGATGCTGGGCGTGCCCGTCGAGGAGGGCTGGGAGATGTCGGCCATGCTGTCCCTCGGCTACCCACTGGGCAAGTGGGGCGTCGCAGCCAATCGCCGCCCGGTGCACGAGGTTTCGTCCCGCAACGGCTGGGGCAAGCCGTTCGGTGTCGAGGTTCCGCAGCCGCTGTGGCCGCCGAGCGAAGCGGCGGGCCTGGCCGCGGCGGGTTGACGGGACCGGGAGGATGAGTCACATGACCGAGCAGGACGACATCGGCGTCACCGTGGTACGGCCGGGCGAGGGCGAGTACGTCGCCCTTCCCGGGTTCGGGGCGGTGTTCAAGCTGACGAGCAAGACCACCGGGGGCGAGGTGTCGATCGTCGAGCACCCGTTCGAGGTCGGCCTGCTCACGGCGGCGCACCGGCACACCCGCGAGGACGAGCACTCGATCGTGCTGGCCGGTGAGATCGGCTTCCGCTCCGACGACAGCGAGGTGGTGCTGGGGCCCGGCGGCTACATCACCAAGCCCCGCGGTCAGATGCACGCGATGTGGAACGCCGGCAGCGAGCCGGGCCGCATCATCGAGGTCATCACCCCGGGCGGGTTCGAGAACTATTTCCGCGAGCTCGGCGAGCTGCTCGTCGAGCACGCCGACGACCCGGTCGGCAAGGTCCTGCACGAGTTGCCCGAGTTCGGCGAACTCGCCGACAAGTACGGGCTGACGTACGGGTCGCCCGACTGGATGGACGACATCGCCCGGCGCTACGGGCTGAAGGCGCCGTCGCACTGACCCGTTGCCGCCGAGATTGCCGTCATGGCTGTGGTCGGCGCCCTGTCCACGACCATGGCGGCAATCTCGGCGCGGCAACCCCGTGACCGCGCGATTTGGTCGCCGTGATGCGGGTTCGGTAACCTGGCATTCACCAACGCGGGGTGGAGCAGCTCGGTAGCTCGCTGGGCTCATAACCCAGAGGTCGCAGGTTCGAATCCTGTCCCCGCTACCAAGTGAAACGGCCCCCGGAGGAGACTCCGGGGGCCGTTTTGGTGCGCAACAACACCTCAGGCGGGGGTGAGGCGGATCGGCAGCCGGGTGGGTCCGCGTAGCGAGCTGTGACGCGACCACTGTGTCGGACCCGCCGGGGTGATTCGGGCGACGCGGCTGACGAGTTGGCGCAGTACCGCCTGGGCTTCCATGCGGGCCAGCGGTGCGCCCAGGCACATGTGTGCGCCGTAGCCGAAGGCGACGTGCGTTCGCGGGTCCCGGTCGGCGCGATACTCGTCGGGATCGTCGAACGCGCTGGGGTCACGGTTGGCCGCGCCGAAGGACAGCAGCACGCGTGATCCGGTGGGGATGGTGACGTCGCCGATGCGGTAGTCCGCGCGGGTGTAGCGGTACAGGTTCTGTATCGGCGTCGTGAAGCGAAGCTGTTCCTCCACGGCCAGGGGGATGAGGTCGGGGTTGGCGCGAATCAGGTCGTATTGGTCGGGCCGTCGGGCCAGCGTGTCGAACATTCCGCCGAGCAGGTTGGTCGTGGTCTCGTTGCCGGCGATCAGCAGGTGGATGGCGATGAGCAGAAGCTGACGGTCGGTGAGGCTGCCATCGGTGTTGTGCTCGATGAGCCGCCCGAGCACGGTGGTCGATCCCTTGAGTCCACCCGCAGCGAATTGCGCTGTGAAATAACGCCACAACGCCACCATCCCCGTTGCCGACTTGGCCGCGTCGACGATACCCGCGAAAGTGGGCCTCAGCTCCATGACTCCCACCGCGCGTTCGGACCAGCGGCGGAAGTCGCCGGCGTCTGAGTCGGGCACTCCGAGGATCTGGGCGATCAGGCGTATCGGCATCGGTATGGCCAAGCGCTGCACGACATCACAGCCGGGGTCGTCCATCACGTCGGTGACGAGGTCGATGGCCAGTTTTTCGGTCATCTCCTGCCAGGACCTCATCGCGCCCTTGCTGAATCCCGGCTGGACTTGTTTGCGCAGCCGGGTGTGTTCCTCACCGTCGGTGAGCACCGCCAGCGGAGCGGACATGCGCAGGCGCGTGACCCCCTGGGTGCTGGTGACCCGGTCGGTGTCGCGCAGCGCCGCCCGCACGTCGTCGAGGCGGCTGACGATGAAGGTGGCGCGCCGGGGGTTGTAGTGCACGCGGCCGCTTCGGTGCAGGGCGCGGTACGCGTCGTACGGGTCCGCGGCGGTGGCGGGGTCTTGCGGGTCGTAGTCGGTGTTGACCGCGCCGGTCCACCCGGCGCGGCCGCGGCGGCGGGTGCGGACGGCGGCAGCGACATTCATCCGCACGGCATGGCCAAGCAGTCGGGCGCCTTCTGCTGCTCCTTGAATGGTCTGCTTCGCGGCCATGCTGGCCTATCCGATCGCGCCGCTGAACCGCCGCGATCGGACCTGGGTCGCGACGATGCAGGTTGTGAGGTAGGCGAGGTAGCAAACCCCCAGGGTGTACGCGTGTAGTCGAGTGCGGGGAAGGGCCGCCAGGATTCCGAGCGTCGTTTCGATGCCACCGTTGATGTAGGTGAAGGCACGCGCGTGCCGGGGAAATGCGAGGCGGTTGAACGGCTCGAACACGCTCGGGGCCAGGAAGTGTGCCAACCCGGCGCAGATCCCGGCGGCCGCGTGCACGGGTCGGTTCTGTCGACGCCGAATCTTGATGTCGGTCAACGGTTTCCGCTCCTCGTCGGGCCGAAGAGGGTTGCGAGGGCTTGACGGGCTGTGGCGAGTTTGGCTCTCGGTGTCAAGGCTGCCAGAACGCCACCGTCGCAGACGATGTCGATGCCGGTGAGATAGCTGGCTCTGTCGCTTGCGCAGAACGCCAGCAGTTCGGCAACCTCCCTTGGCTCGCCGATGCGCCGCAGCGCGGACCGCTCGGCGAGCGCTCCCGAGCCGGTTCGTTCCTCGAGCCTGCCCATGGCGGTGTCGATGGTGCCCGGCGACACCGAGACGATTCGTCCACCGCGACGGCCGAACCTGGCGGCCTGCGAGGAGCAGTACCACTAACGAAATTCTTGCTGATCGAATAGGCGAACCCCGGCCGCATGGCGGCCGGGGCGATATTGCAGGCGGAGGTCATCTTCTTCATGAAGACATCGGCGTCGCGTTGCGCGTGCTTGAAATGACGGCGGGGGACCATGACCCGGGGAAACATGTGCGCCGCAACCGACGCGACGTTGACGATCGCGAATCCGTCCTCGACGGTCGGGTAGAACGCCTCGTTCACGTTGAGCGTGCCCAGGGCGTTGATGCGCACGATGAATTCCGCCGAACCCATGCTGGGGCTCACGCCCGCGGCGTGAACGACCGATCTGACGACGCCGAATCCCATTGCCTGGCTGACCAACTCGGCGACGGACTGGTCATCGGTGATGTCGACGACGGAGGTCTTGCACTCGACGCCACTGGCTTCCAGTTCCTTCGCCGCCGCGTCGAGACCGTCGCGACTGACATCGCAGAGCACGATCGAGTGGTCTCGTCCCAGGAGTTTCGCGGCTGCGAGCCCCATGCCTCCCGCGCCCCCGGTGACGACGCACACGTCACGCATCGGCACCTCCACCGGGCAGTCGAAGCGATCGAATTTCGAGAATATTATTCTCGTAAATAGTGTCACACGGTGCCGCCGGTGTAAAGGGCGGCGGGCTTAGGGTCGTGTGGTGAGCCAACCTCGCCGAGGCCGACCGCGAAGCGCCGCCGCGCACGAGGCGATCCTGGCGGCGACGCGCTCGCTGCTCGTTGACGTCGGCTACGCCGGGATATCGATGGACAAGGTGGCCGCAGCGGCGGGGGTCGGCATGCAGACGGTGTATCGGCGCTGGCCGTCGAAAGCACCCTTGGTGGCCGAAGCCGTCATGCAGCAGTACCCCCCGGCTGACTTCGCGCTCCCCGACACCGGCGATTGCGTCGAAGATCTACGAACGTGGATGCGCGAATACGCCGCACGCACAGCCGCGTCGGAAAATGCCGCGCTCATCCGAGCACTCGCCGCGGCGGCTGCCGAAAATCTCGACGACCGAGACAGCCTCTACCGGCAACTCACCGGTCGCATCCACCACGCGGTGCAGGACCGGTTGCGAAAAGGGATCTCTCAGGGTCAGATTCAGGCCGGCGCCGACGTCGAGGCTGTCGCCGACGCGCTGATCGGAGCAATCCTTTATCGAATACTCAGCGCGACAACACCCGTGAGCGAAACGCTCGACCGGTACGACGGGCTTATCGACACGCTGACGCGAGGACTCGGTCCTCGTTGACCGCGGTTCGCGACGATCTGCGAATTCGATCGCCCACCGGCTATGAGACGAACGCCGGCATCGATTCCCAGCCGCGGACGGCCGAGGCGGACGATAGGCGCGCGTTGTCGGTGTCGATGTTCCATTCGGGGAAGCGCTTGAGGATTTCCTCGAGCGCCACCCGTCCCTCCAGCCTGGCCAGCGCGGCTCCAAGGCAGAAGTGGGCTCCCACGCTGAATGCCAGATGCTGACGCGGCTGGCGATGGATGTCGAAGAGGTCGCCGTCGGGCGGGAATTGGCGATGGTCACGGCAGGCCGAGGCGATCAGCGGCATCATGACGCTGCCCTCGGGCACCGTGTGGCCGTACCAGTCAGTGTCGCGAGTGACGTAGCGGGCCAGGTGCGGTACGGGAGGTTCGTAGCGCAGCAGCTCCTCTATCGCCTGCGGAATCAAGTGAGGATCAGCCGCGATTTCGCGCCGCTGGCCGGGATGGTCGGCAAGAACTTTTCCCGCCCAGCCGAGGAGCCGGGTCGTCGTCTCGTTGCCCGCGGCGGCGATGAGCCCGATATAGAGCAGGATTTCCTCGCGGGTCAGCCGTCGGCGAACCCCAGTCTCGTCATCGAATTCGACGTTGAGGAGCTCGGTCATGATGTCGTCGGAGGGGTGTTCGACGCGCCAGTCGAGATAGGCGGCGAATAGCTCGTCGTAGGCCTCGTCGGGGTTGATGCCCTTGGCCAGGGTCATGGGCTGGCCGGCCTCGGTGAGCAACGACGCATTCGAGCGATCCCGGACGCGCTCCTGGTCCTGCTCGGGGATGCCGACCAGCATCCCGATGACCCTCATCGGCATCTGGGCGCCGAGATCGGCGATGAAGTCGAATCGTCCAGTGCCGACGAGGGGATCGAGGCACTGTGCGCAAAACGCTCGAATTTTGCCCTCGAGTTCTGCGACCTTGCGAGGGGTGAAGATCCGCGCGAGCAGCTTTCGGTGAACGTCGTGAACCGGTGGGTCTTCGAAAACGATGATGCCAGGCGGTATCTCGATGTTGGCCTTGATCACTTCGAGGATCATTCCGCGCGCTGAACTGAAGGTGCCGGTGTCCACAAGCGCACGACTCACGTCGTCGAAACGACTGAGCGCGTAGAAGTCGTACTGCTCGTTGTAGTACAGCGGCGCCTCCTCGCGGAGCCGCCGGAACACGGGATAGGGATCGGCGAGAAGCCCCATATCGTACGGGTCGTAGCGAATGTCGCTGGCCTGGCTTGTGGTCATGGCCGTCCTCCCGCTGCAGGGGAAACTCCGCGCTTCCTCCCGGTATCACAACAGACGCGACGCCAGATGACAAGACGGAATTCTGCGAGATGTTACGTCTAGGCAGCTTGTCGCCGGGAGCGGGTTCCGCCTTGCGCTGCCAAGTCTGTTTGACAGCATCTTGATCCATTCGGGACGGCTGGTCGCACTTGACGTGCGGCCGGGGCTCGCCATACGTTCAGTCGTAGATTGTCACGCCATAGAGGGCTGGAGCGCCACGATGGGTCTTTTCTGTGCGTAGTCATGGGTGGTCGGGTCAAACGCCCTCCTCCGACGAGGAGGCGGTCAACAGGATCCTCGACGCGGTTGACTCCGTGGTGGCGGAAGGCGGATCGGCCGCCGTTCGCATCAGCGATCTCGCCCGGATTCTGGGAGTGAGTCGGCAGACCGTCTACCGCTATTTTCCCAGCGCCGAAGCGCTACTCATCGGCAGCCAAATGCGGGCTGCCAACGGCTTTCTCGATCGTCTGGCCAACCACCTGCGTGGCTGGACGAATCCGGCCGCGGCCCTCGTCGAAGGGGTGGCATTCACCGCCGAGGAGTTCGCCGGCGACCCGCTGATGGCGCGCGTCATGGTGACCCGGCTACCCGGTGGCGCGTCGGCCCCGTCTACCGCCGGCGCCGCAATTAGCCTCGGACGAGAGATGTTTCGACGATATGACGTCGACTGGGAAGCTCACGGCTTTGATCACGCTGCGATCGACGATCTCATCGAAGTCGCTGTGCGCACATTGCAATCGGTTCTGCTCGACCCTCCCGAGCGACAATCTGACCCGGTGGCACTCCGCAGACTGTTGGGCAGATGGCTGGGACCTGCTGTGCTGTACCAACAGCTGACCCGTGACGTCGACGCACTGACCGCTCTGGCGTCGGCCGGCCGACGAATGGCTCCCAGCAAGCCGGCGTGACCGCAGTCGCACGCGCCGTCGAGTTGCCCCTCGAT
Organism: Mycobacterium sp. E1715; assembly: GCF_001667625.1. Classification (NCBI taxonomy): domain Bacteria; kingdom Bacillati; phylum Actinomycetota; class Actinomycetes; order Mycobacteriales; family Mycobacteriaceae; genus Mycobacterium; species Mycobacterium sp. E1715. The sequence continues at coordinate 91 of NZ_LZJJ01000094.1, read as the reverse complement.
CGCAGACCGATCTGACCCGACGGTGGTCCGTGGTTTCACGTCCGGCCAGGCCCGCAGGCGAAGCCGATCTGCCTGGCCCGCCTAGCGCGCC
>NZ_LZJJ01000093.1:0-6503 GCF_001667625.1 Mycobacterium sp. E1715 | reverse complement strand
CGCCGCCCAGCACCCACGACCACGGGTCGGCCCCCACCGCGTTGCCGGCCGCGGTCAGCGCGTCGTGGTCCGCGGCCAGCGCAGCGGTCGACAGATCCATCGCCACCTCCGACGCCTCGGCGACGTGCCTGAGGTCGGCGACCAGGCCGTCGGAGACGTCGATCATCGCCTGCGCTCCCCCGGCCGCCGCCGCGACGCCCTGACCGTAGGGCGGCTGGGGCACCAGATGCCGGCGGCGCAGCGAGTCGAAACCTTCAATACCCTTGCCGAACAACGCGAGGCCGGCCGCCGAGCGGCCCAGCTCGCCGGCGACCGCGATCACCGATCCCGCCTTGGCGCCGGACCGCAGCACCGGAGCGCGCCCGTCCAGATCGCCCAGCACCGTCACGGAGACCACCCACTGTGGGCAGCTGACGAGATCGCCGCCGGCGATGCCCGCGCCGATGCGGTGCGCCTCGTCCCACATCCCGCCGACCAGCCCGTCGACGGCGGCGGTCGGTGTGTCGCCGGGGGCGCCGAAGGCGACGACGAAGGCCGTGGACCGCGCGCCCATCGCCTCGATGTCCGCGGCGTTCTGGGCAATGGCTTTGCGGCCGACGTCGTGCGGACTCGACCAGTCCAGCCGAAAGTGCCGGTCTTGCACCAGCATGTCGGTCGACACCGCGGTGCGGCCGTCCCTGGCTTGGATCACCGCCGCGTCGTCGCCCGGCCCGACCACCACCTCGGCCGGCTGCCGGCGACCGCGCACCAATCGGTCGATCACCGCGAACTCACCGAGCTGCTGCAGTGTGGAATTCGATCCGTCGTCGCCCACGCCACCTCCTCCGGCGCGTCCCGCCCTGTCCGGGCCACTATCGGAGCCGCCGACCTGCGGTAAGTTGGGTTACTGCCCGCGCGAGCGGCCCGCGCCAGTTTAGAGCCCTGTCCCGATGCGGACCGCTCGCGGCCCGAGATAGGAGGTGCGCGGGCGGTGACGACCGACCCCGATACCCGCCCCGCCGTCGACGAGGGGCCGCCGCCCGCGCTGATCATCGCCGCGGTCGCCGTGGCCGTCGTCGCGATCGGGGTGATCCTGGTGATCGCGGCCAACCGCCAGGCGCCGCCGCAACCGGTCGCCGTCCCCGCGGCCCCGGCGCCCCAGGCCGACAGCCCCGCATGCCGGGCGCTGGCCGGGGCGCTGCCTCAGCGGCTCGGCGACTATCAACGCGCGCCCGTCGCACAGCCTGCGCCCCAGGGCGCCACCGCGTGGCGGGCCGGACCGGACAGCGAGCCCCTGGTGCTGCGCTGCGGGCTCGACCGCCCAGCCGAGTTCGTGGTGGGCTCTCCGATCCAGGTCGTCGACCGGGTGCAGTGGTTCGAGGTGCATCCCGAACAGCAGTCCGCCGGTGACGCGGGCAGGTCGACCTGGTACACGGTGGATCGGCCGGTGTATGTCGCGCTCACGCTGCCGTCGGGGTCGGGCCCGACGCCGATCCAGCAGCTCTCGGAACTGATCGACCGCACCATCGCGGCGGTGCCCATCAACCCGGCGCCCGCCGGTTAGCGCAAACCCACCCCGCGGGCCAACGCCGTCTCGACCATGGTCGCCAGCAGGGTGGGATAGTCCACGCCGCTGGCCGCCCACATCCTCGGGTACATCGAGATCGTGGTGAACCCGGGCATCGTATTGATTTCGTTGAGCACCGGTCCGTCATCGGTGAGGAAGAAATCGACCCGGGCCAGGCCCTGGCAGTCAATGGCCTTGAATGCCCGGACCGCCAAATCCCTGATGGCATCAGCGATGTCGTCGTCCACCTTAGCCGGCACATCCAATTCGGCTGCATCGTCGAGATATTTCGTGGCGAAGTCGTAGAACGAATCCTCACGTCCCCGCACTCCTGCTACACGGATCTCGCCCACCGTGCTGGCTTCGATTGTGCCGTCGGGCATTTCGAGCACGCCGCACTCCAGCTCGCGGCCGGTGATCGCCGCCTCAACGATCACCTTCGGATCGTGCCGGCGCGCGGCCGCCACGGCGGCCGGCAGGTCGTCCCAGCTGGCCACCCGGGTGACCCCGATCGACGAGCCGCCCCGCGCGGGTTTGACGAAGACCGGCAGACCCAGCCGCTCGCGCTCCTCGGGCTGCAGCGTCGACCGCGACGGGCGCAGAACCGCGTACGCGCCGACCGGCAACCCCTCGGCAGCGAACAGCTTCTTGGTGAACTCCTTGTCCATGCCCGCCGCGCTGGCCAGCACGCCGGCCCCGACATAGGGCACCCCGGCCAGTTCCAGCAGGCCCTGCAGAGTGCCGTCCTCCCCGTACGGGCCGTGCAGCACCGGGAACACCACGTCGACGGACGCCAGGACCTCGCCGGCCCCCGGCGAAAGGGCGACCAGTTGGCCGCCGCGGCGCGGATCGGCCGGCAGGGCCAGTTCGGTGCCCGACTGCGCGGTCACCTCGGGCAGCTCCCGGTTGCTGATGGCCAGCGCGTCCGGGTCGCCGTCGGTGAGCACCCACGATCCCTCCGGGGTGATGCCGATCGCCAGCACTTCGAACCGCTCGGGATCGAGGTTGCGCAGAATGCTGCCCGCGGACACGCACGAGATGGCGTGCTCGTTGCTGCGCCCGCCGAAGACGACGGCGACGCGCACGCGATTCCCGCTGGCACTCACAACCTAAAGAGGCTACCGGTTGCGCGGCGCTCGGGCCGGGCGGCGCCGCTGGCTGCGGTTTCGATGGCGGTCACTCGGGCTTGGTCCGGCGGCCGAGCAACAGTGCCATCGCCTCGTCCACCGACAGGCCCTTGTGGCAGACCCGGTGCACGGCGTCGGTGAGCGGCATCTCGACGTCGTAACTGGACGCGAGCGCCAGCACCGACTCGCACGACGTCACGCCCTCGACGACGTGGCCGCCGCCGGCCTGCATGGCCGACTCCATGGTGCCGCCGCGGCCCAGACGTTCGCCGAAGGACCGATTCCGCGACTGCGGCGACGTGCACGTCGCCACCAGGTCGCCGACCCCGGCCAGGCCGGCCAGCGTGGCGCCCTTGGCGCCGAGCGCTATCCCCAACCGGATGATCTCGGCCAGGCCGCGGGTGATGATCGCCGCCGCGGTGTTCTCCCCGAGCCCGACGCCGGCCGCCATGCCGCACGCGAGCGCGATGACGTTCTTGCACGCCCCGCCGATCTCGGTGCCGACGACATCACTATTGGTGTAGGGGCGGAAGTACCCGGTGTTGAGCATGCGCTGCAGCGCGACGGCGCGACCGGAGTCGCTGCACGCGACGACCGTGGCGGCGGGCTGGCATTCGGCGATCTCGCTGGCCAGGTTCGGCCCCGAAACCACCGCGACCTGAGCCGGGTCCACCCCCGTCACCGACACGATGACCTGACTCATCCGCATCAGGGTGCCCAGCTCGATGCCCTTGGCCAGGCTGACCAGGGTGGCGCCGTCGGGCACCAGCGGTGCCCACCCTTCCAGGTTGGCACGCATCGTCTGCGCGGGCACGCCCAACAGCACCGTCGTGGCGCCGGCCAGCGCCTCCGCCGCGTCGGTGGTCGCACGGATGCCCGGCGGCAGCGTTGCGCCGGGCAGATAGTCGGGATTGGACCGGGTGGTGTTGATCTGGTCGGCGATGTCGGACCGGCGCGCCCACAGCGTGACGTCGGATTCCGGCTCGCCGGCCTCGACGAGCACCTTGGCCAGCGCCGTGCCCCACGCCCCGGCACCCATCACCGCGACGGCGCCCTGCGAGCCGGTCATCCACCACCCCCGTCTGTCTTCCCAAGCGAGTTGCAGCCGCTACACCCTAGATCAGCGGAGCTCACGCGAGCTAGCGCGTCCGCCGTCGGCGGTCGCTGGCAGGATGAGATCTCATGAGCGGCACACGAGCCGACGAAGCGGGCAAGGACGTCGCCCTGATCGTCGCCGTCAAGCGGTTGGCCGCGGCCAAGACCAGGCTGGCCCCCGTTTTTTCGGCACGCACCAGGGAGGGCGTGGTGCTCGCCATGCTGATCGACACCCTGACCGCGGCGGGACGCGTTGATGCGTTGGGCTCGATCACCGTCGTCACGCCCGACGACGCCGCGGCCGCGGCGGCCACGGAGCTGGGGGCCGAGGTGCTGGCCGACCCGACGCCCGACGGGCACGGCGACCCGCTGAACAACGCCATCGCCACCGCGGAACGGGCCGTGGGCGGATTCTTCCCGAATATCGTTGTGCTGCAAGGCGATTTACCCGCGCTGCAGACACAGGAGCTGGCCGAGGCGATCGCCGCCGCGCGGCAGCACCGCCGCAGCTTCGTCGCCGACCGGCTGGCGACGGGAACCGCCGCCTTGTTCGCGTTCGGCGCCCCACTCGATCCGCAGTTCGGCGCCGATTCGTCGGCGCGGCATCGACGTTCGGGTGCGATCGAACTGACCGGCGCATGGCCGGGGCTGCGTTGCGACGTCGACACTCCCGACGATCTCGCCGCCGCGCGCCGCCTCGGGGTGGGCGCCGCGACCGCGCGCGCCCTCGCCCATCAGTGACATCGGCGCGGACCGGCGAACCTGTCCTCGCGATGAACGTCGTCCCAACGGCGAATGGATGTCCGTCGAGCGCTAGCAGCATCGGCGAGTGATAGGCGATGATCGCAGGGTGACTGAAACCGAAGCTGAGGCACGCCCCGACCAGAACTTGTGGCATCAAGGCGACTCGGCCGTGGCAGCGCCGCCCGCCGCGACGCCGTCCGCCCTCACCGACCTGCCGGAGGACCGCTACCTCAACCGCGAGCTGAGCTGGCTCGACTTCAATGCCCGCGTGCTGGCCCTGGCCGACGACAACTCGTTGCCGTTGTTGGAACGGGCCAAGTTCCTGGCCATCTTCGCGTCCAACCTCGACGAGTTCTACATGGTCCGCGTCGCCGGCCTCAAGCGCCGCGACGAGATGGGTCTGTCGGTTCGGTCCGCCGACGGACTGACCCCGCGCGAGCAACTGACCCTCATCGGTGAGCAGACGCAACGGATCGCGACCCGGCACGCGCGGGTCTTCCTCGATTCGGTGCGACCGGCGCTCGCCGAGGAAGGCATACATATAGTCACGTGGGCCGATTTGGATCAGGGTGAGCGCGACGAACTGTCGACCTATTTCCACGAACAAGTCTTCCCCGTCCTGACCCCCCTCGCGGTCGATCCCGCGCACCCGTTCCCCTTCGTCAGTGGGTTGAGCCTGAACCTGGCGGTCATGGTGCGCCAACCCGAGGAGGGCGGCCAGCATTTCGCGCGGGTGAAGGTGCCCAACAACGTGGATCGCTTCGTCGAACTGCGCGGCCCCGGACATCCGGACGACGGCGAGGGTCCCGCCATAATCCGCTATCTGCCAATGGAAGAGCTGATCGCGGCCTTCCTGCCGGTGTTGTTCCCGGGCATGGAGATCGTCCAGCACCACGCGTTCCGCATCACCCGCAACGCTGACTACGAGGTCGAAGAGGACCGCGACGAAGACCTCCTGCAGGCGCTGGAGCGGGAGTTGGCGCGCAGGCGGTTCGGGTCACCGGTGCGACTCGAGGTCGCCAACGACATGACCGAGAGCATGCTGGAATTGCTGCTGCGCGAACTGGACGTGAACCCCGGCGACGTCATCGAAGTGCCAGGCCTGCTGGACCTGTCGTCGTTGTGGCAGGTCTACAGCATCGACCGGCCGGCGCTCAAAGACCCGGCTTTCGTCCCCGCCACCAGCCCCGCCTTCGTCGACCGCGAGACGCCGAGAAGCATTTTCGCGACGCTGCGCGAAGGCGATGTGCTGCTTCATCATCCGTATGAGTCGTTCTCGACCAGCGTGCAGCGATTCATCGAACAGGCGGCCGCCGACCCGAATGTGCTGGCGATCAAGCAGACGCTGTACCGCACAAGCGGTGATTCGCCGATCGTGCGAGCGCTTATCAACGCCGCCGAGGCAGGCAAGCAAGTGGTGGCGCTCGTGGAGATCAAGGCGCGTTTCGACGAGCAGGCCAACATCCGCTGGGCGCGCGAGCTAGAGCAGGCTGGCGTGCACGTCGTCTACGGATACGTCGGACTCAAAACGCACTGCAAGACCTGCCTCGTGGTCCGCCGCGAGGGTTCGACGATCCGGCGCTACTGCCACATCGGCACCGGCAACTACAACGGAAAGACGGCGCGACTCTACGAGGACGTCGGGCTGCTGACGGCGTCTCCCGAGATCGGGGCCGACCTGACCGACCTCTTCAATTCGCTGACCGGCTACTCGCGCAAGGTCTCCTACCGCAACCTTCTGGTCGCCCCGCACGGCATTCGCACCGGCATCATCGACCGTGTGGAGCGCGAGATCGCCGCGCACCGCGAGCACGGCGGCGGCCGGATCCGGCTCAAGATGAATGCCCTCGTCGACGAACAGGTCATCGACGCGCTGTATCGCGCATCGATGGCGGACGTGCGGGTGGAGGTGGTGGTGCGCGGCATCTGCGCGCTGCGCCCCGGCGCCGAAGAGTTCTCGGAGAACATTGCGGTCCGCTCGATCCTCGGTC
>NZ_LZJJ01000092.1:0-50366 GCF_001667625.1 Mycobacterium sp. E1715 | reverse complement strand
TCGTTGTCCATGTAGAGCTGCGCGACCTTTGCCGAGTTCTGGAACCTCATCCACGGATCCATCTGCAGCGTCGCCCAGTTCGCGCTGTTGCGGGTGGTGAACACGTGCAGCCCGATCTGCCGGGCACGTTCCATCAGCTTCCACAGCGCCGCCCCCACCGGCGGTTTGGGCGGGTAACTCTGATCGGGACGCAGGTCTTGGACATCGTCGATCAGCACGAAATGCCGTGGCCCCTCCCAGGGCTTGAGCGCACGCAGCTCTTCCTGGCTCAGTCCCTTGGGGGGCAGCCGGGGCAGCAGGACCTGTTGTGCGAGCGCCGTGATCACCTCATCGATCTCGTCTTGGTCATAGGCATACGCCCGCACATACCCCGGTCCGCTCAAATCCCGCAGACCGTGCGGTGCCGTCTTCGGATCGATCAGCGTCAGCTGCGCCTCCTCCGGGCTGAACCGGCTCATGACCGCCTCGCCGATGGAAACCAGCGACAGCGTCTTCCCGCAGCCCTGCCGGCCCAGGATCATCAGCCCTGGGCTCTCCCGCAGCTTGAGCGGAACTGGGCCCAGTTCATGGCGCTCGCCGATCGCGAAAGCGATGGACAGGTCGTCACCGCTCGGATGCGCGGCGGCGTACTCGAGAATCGCCCGCAACTCCACCCGCTGCGGAAGCCGCTGCAGCGTCGCGTGTTTCGTCACGCCCGCCACATCGGCGATCCGCGCGCCGACGTCGACGATGCTCACCAGCGCGCCGGTCGCGGGGTCGGAGAGCGCCGGTACCCCGACGCGCAACTCGTGCAGGCTGTCGGTCAGTCCGAAGCCCGGACGATTCAGCGTCCGCCGCGCGGCGTCCCGCGACTCGAGGGACGAATGCCCCATCTGGCTCTCGCTCGGGTCGGCCAGCCGCAATTGGATTCGCGCCGTGGCGTTTTGCAACAGGCTCTGCCGCTGGCCGTGGATCCAGCCGCCAGCGCTGCACATCACGTGCACGCCGTACTCGGGACCGCGGCTGCTCAGCGAGATGATCCGATCGCCCAGGATGGTGTCTTTCGAGTAGACGTCGTCATAGTCATCGACCACCACGAAGACGTCGCCGAACGGGTCGTTGGGGTCGGTGCCGCCCAGGCCGTCGCTCCCCGGCCCGAACCGGCGCTCCCTGAAGCCGTCGAGGTCGATCCTCAGCCGCCGGAACGAGTCCTCGCGCGCGTCGATCAGGGCGTCCATGCTGCTCAAGATCCGCTCGATGCCCTCGGCGTCCTTCGGTGACACGATGTCGGTGACGTGCGGGAGCGAGGCCACCTGCGCCAGGGTCGCACCGCCGATGCAGAAGAACGTGACGCGCGCCGGGGTGTACATCGTTGCCGCCGAGGACATCAGCGTCATCAGGGTGGTCGTCTTACCGCGCTGCTTGGCCCCCACCACAATGACGTTGCTGCGCAGCGCATCGACGGCGTGGACCACCTGCTTGGACTCTTCCGGGATGTCCATCACGCCCACCGGGAACATCAGCCCCGGGTTCTCGCCGTAGTCGACATGCCACGGCTTGCCCCGGTAGGCGGCCACCAGGGTATCGATGGGCTCGGGGTCCTCCAGCGGCTCCAGCCACGGCCGCCGCGGTGACCGGTGTGGGACCTGATGCAGCGACTCCCGCAGCACGTCGACGATCTTCTTTCTCTTGAAACCGTCGTCGTGGTAGAGGAATTCGTCGGGTTCGGCGTCGACGGCGGCGGCCGCTTGGAGCGCCGCTGCGTCCGATTCCTCGAGCGGCTGATACAGCCAGTTGTAGAGCCGGGGCTTGGTCAACGTCATGTCGACCGTGGTCGACACCTCCTTGGCCTTCGGCACCACGAAGGGCGCCGAGAGGTAGAAGCACCGGAACGGTTCCAGGTCTCGCGGCCCCACCTTCAGTAGCGCGAAGCCGTTTTCCTTCGACGGCAGGTGGTAGGCGGCGTCCGACCCGATCACCTCGCGGCTGTCGTCGCCGGACTCCGCGCGCAGCGCGATACGGAACGCGATATTGGACTTGACTTTCTGCAGCGACGACAGGTCCAGGCGCTGCCCGCCCAACATGAAGAACACGTTGGCGCCGCGGCCCTCCTGCCCGATGTGGATGATCAGGTTGATCCACTTCTCATGATTGGCGAAGAGTTCCAGGTATTCGTCGACGATGACGAGCAGGACGGGCACCGGGGGGAGGTCGCGACCGGCGAGCCGGATCTCCTCGTAGTCGTTGGCGTCGCGGGCACCCACCGAGGTGAACAACTCATAGCGCTGCTTGATCTCGCCGTCGATGACGCGGCGCATCCGCTCGGCCAGATGCCGCTCGTCCTTGCCGAGATTCGACAGGGCGGCGACCACATGCGGGATGCCCAGGATGTCCTGGGCCGCCGATTCGAACTTCATGTCGACGAAGATGACGTTGAACGTCTCCGGGGAGTGCGTCAGCGCGATGCCGTACACCAGCGAGAGGAAGAACTCCGACTTGCCCGAGCCACTGGTGCCGATGACCACGGAGTGAAAACCGAAGCCGCCGAAGTCCTTCGCGCGAATGATGATGTTCTGCAGCTCGCCGGTGGGCTTGGCGCCGACCGGGATTTCGCACCACCGCTCGTCGCCGCGGCCGCGCCGCTCGGCCCACAGCCGGTCGACGTCCAGCTCGCGGGGGTCGATGATGCCCAGCCCGCGCAGCAACTCCGCGGCGCCGCCGGCCGAATCGGCGATCTCGCTACGGCTCGTCGGTGACCACCGCGCCATCGCCCGCGCATACCGGTAGGCGCGGTGAATCGACAGCTGGTCGGCGTGGGCGAAGAATTTGTCGCGCACCCGCAGCAGGGGCGCCGGGCGTCCGTCTTCGCCGTCGGCGTCGAATCCGTTGCGGCCGAAGCCGAATCTGACTTCGCCGTTGGCGGTTGGGCCGTGCCGCTCGGTCATCTCGAAGACCTGGTCCTGGGCGAACCCCACCCCGGTGCCCACCCGTGATGCGATGCGCAGCAGGGTGATGCCCGCCTTGCCGACCTGACCGACCACGCTCTCCCACGCGTCGGGGCTGCCGGTGTTGTCGTCGACGATCACCAGGTGCGGACCCAGATCCACTGTGGTGGAGCCGGTTTCGAGGGCCGATCCCATCGCGGTCGGACTGGCCGCCGCCATCGGCGTCCACGCGCCGCGCTTACCTTTCATGTGCAGCTCTGCGCCGAGGGTTTCCTCCAGCTCTTCAGGGGTGGCGAACACCAGCCGCCGAAAGCCGCATGCGTCGAACAGCTCGTCGTGCAGGTTGTGCGGCAGCCACACCATCCACGACCACACTTCAGGATTGCGGGTGACGACCATCAATTTCAGGTCGCGCGGGTTGTGGAACACGGCCAGCGAGCACAGCACGGACCGCAACAGCGAGCGCATTCGGTCGAGGTCTTCGCCGACGAAGCTGAAGCCCGGCGCCGACCGCAGGTTGACCACCTTGGCGATGTCGCGAATCTTGCGCTGTTCCAGGATGAAATCGCGCAGCGCCTGTCCGGTGACGGGTTCGAGTTCCTCATCGGAGGCGATGTCGGGCCAGGTGACCGACAGCACCGAGTCGGGTGCGTGCTGCACACCGGTGCCGAGCCGCACCTCCAGGAAGTCCGTGTCACCACGACCGCGTTCCCACATCCGCGGGCCGCCGATGATCGCTCCGAGCCCGCGAGGATCCGAGTGCACCGCGTTCTGCCATTCGCGCTGCGCGCAGACCGCGCTTTGGATCTCGTCGCGGTTGCTGTCGAGGTCGCGCAGGTAGCGGCGGCGGCCCTTTTCCATTTCGCCCCAAGTGATCTTGCGCGCGCGCCCGAACCGCCCGGAGAACGCCAGCATGCTGAACGCGCCGATGCCCATCAACGGGAAGAACCCGGTGGACAGGCTTCGCACCCCGGAGACGTAGAGCATGACGATGGTGCCGATGAGCGCGACGATCAGGGCCGGCACCCCGATCATCACCCAGATGTTGCGCGGCTCGCGCTCCGGCAGGGCGATCGGCGCATTCGGTGCTACCCGAACGGGTTTGGGCGGTTCGATCTTGACCCGGTTGATGGGAAACGCTTTCTTGGACATCCCCTAACCTCCCACCTTCGCCGACGTCGTCACGACAGCGGCCTTGCCGAGCGCCGGCACGGTGTCGCGCGCCACGAGCGCGGCCTCCCGCGACAATTCCGGGCCCGCAGCGAAAGTGCGCAGCAACGGCCACGGCGCCTGCACCGCCGAGGCCGGATCGAGCCCGAGCGCACGCATCGTGTCGTCGTTGGCGGCGATGCCGAACCGCACGCCGTTGTCGGACACCCAGAACATCGATTCCCGGGAATCCGACGTGATCACCCCGCTCGTCGAGGTGACGAAGTTCGCCGCTCCCGGCAGCACCAGGACCTGGTTGGCGACCACGGATGCCGGGTCGCGGTCGTCGCGCACCAGGTGCACGATCCGGTCGTCCAGGTAGGAGTACACCGGAAGCCCCCGCCCGTTGTAGATCACGACGCGGGCCTGCGGATCCGTCGAGCCCTTCTCCCAACCGACGCACGTGGTCGGATTAGCCTCAGTGTCAACGAAATTCAGGCGCTTGGTCGGGTAGTAGTCGACGGGCAGGGAATTCACCTGCGGGATGTTGACCAGCACGTCGGGGGTCACCACCCGGGGTGCCGTGGCCCCGTAGGAGTTGGCGCTGCGGAGCAGATCGGCGACGAAGCTCGTGATCTTCTGCACCCCGTCGGGCAACAGCACATAGAACTGCTTGCCGCCGCCGGCGGTTTGGGCCTGCAACACAGCGCCCACCTGTGATCCCGAAACCCAGGTCGACGGCGTGCCCCCCTGGGGGACGTCGGGGACCCGCAGTGGCTCGGTCGCCGGCAGCCCGTCGTACAGGGCGCGCGAAATCTCCACCGGTGACGTCACTCCGGGGTCCAGCCCCAAGCTTAGGGTGATCGCCCTGCTGGCCGGATCGACCTGTGAGCGTTTTCCGCCCCAGATCACGTACGTATTGCCCTCGAACGTCGCGAGCACACCGGCATCCTCGGCCATCGGCGCCGCGCGGTCGCCCCCGTTGAGCGGGCCCGCGATGGACGTGACGACCGGCTTCTCCCCGCTGCGCGGGCGGCCGGCCGTGTCGCACACGGCCCACGCCGAAATCGCCCCGCGGTTCACCGGCATCGCCGCCGGGGCGCCGGGGATACCGATCAGCGGGCCCGTCGGATACTTCGCGATCTCGCTGCGCTTGACCCACGTCGGTGGGTTCGCCGTGCCGGTGGCCAGCCGTGCGGATGTCAGGTTCAGGGCCGGGTAGAGCCGGCCGTCGATGCGGGCGTAGACGGCGCCGGAGTCGCGGTCGCCGATGATCGCCGATTGACCCACGGCGCCAGTAGGTTTCAGGACGTTCAGGAGGAGCATCCACCCGGAGGCGATGGCCACCAACAGGATCGACAACATCAACGCGGCGGTCTGCTTCCGGTCGTCGTGCTTCATGCGCACCGAGAACCGGGTGGTCGCCGCCCGCAATCGTCGGTTGTAGAACAGATGACCGGAATTCTGGTCGCGGTTCGACAAGCTCAGCGGCATGCTCAGTACCCCTTGGGTGCTCGGCGAGGATCGGCCTGCTGAATCCGATCGGCCAGGTTCGACGCGTCGGCGGAGACGCCGTAGCGGCCCATCGCATAGTTGATGAACGCGCACGCCTGCGCCACGAGATTGTGGATGTCGCGGGACGTTCCCGGCTCGTGATAGGCCGCGAAGGTTGGCCCGATGAACTGCCAGGCGCCCTTGCTCGGCGTGCCCCGCGCGGCGTTGGAGTCCCAGTCGTTGACCGCGCCGGCGTTGTAGTTGGACTCGCGGCGTGCCACCAGATCCATGCCGCGCTCCCAGCGGGCGCGCGTCGTTGGGTCGTGGATGCCCTTGACATCCAAGGCTTTACGGATCGCCGCGACCACCGCCGGTCGTCCGCCGCCCTGCTCGCCTCGCATTGTTGTCCGCCTTTGTCGGTAGCGCAGCCGCCTTATTCGAAGGGCCAGCAGCCGAGCCCGTCGGCGGGTGTTCAGGATGTGCCGGTGCTGGGTGCGCAGCCTGGCCGCCATGCGGGCCATCGCCTCGCGGCGGGCCAGCGGGGTATCTGCGGGTGACGTCGTGTCGGCCATCGCGTCGTCCAGGACTCGCCGCGTCGCCGTTCGTGCGTCACCGTGGCCGGCACGCGCCGTCGCGAGGATTCGCGCGAGCATGCGGTCGGTGCCGGCGGATCGGCGCAATTCATCCATTGCGCTTGCCGACCGTTTCGCCGCGGCGGTGGGAAGACCGTCGGTCCTGAATTCGACTTGTTCGTGTGCGCCGGCGACCGGAGCGGCGACGAGTTCGCGCGCGAACAAGCCGTGGCCACGAGCCAACGCCGTCACCGCCTGCATCGTCAGCGGATCAGTCAACGACTGCCCCACCCTGGTCCCCTTTGCGTCCATCCGTCCTGGACACCCGAGCTACTCCCACACCCTCTGGCCGCGGAAAACCCGTGTCAATAGCATGCACGAATCCGCGGTTCCGCTGTCAATAACGAGTGACCCGAACTCGCTTGATTACGTAGCGACACTACTGGCGGACGCATGCCCCAACCACTCACCTCCGGGCGGAGTGGGAATGGCGCTGCAGCCGCGGGCTATTCCTTCGGCTCGTCCTCGGCGGGCATGATCACGATTCGCCGATTGGGCCGGTTGGTGACGACGGTGGGTTTTTCCTCGCCCGGCTTGGGACCGGGAGCGCTGGGTGGCATCGTCAGGCGACCCTTGACCGGCTGGCCGTTAGGGACGCCCGGGGCCGAGATGCGCTTCTCGGGCGGCTTGTCTTTGTTGCCGCCTTCGCCGTGCCCGCCCATCGCGCCGGGGGGCATCATCCCCATGCCACCCATGCCGGTCTGCCCGGACATCGTCGGCGCACCGCTGATCGGTGGTGTGGGGACGGCCTTCGCGGCCCCGGCCGGAGTCGTCGGCGGGGAGGAACTCGGCACGGGAGGCGGACCCAGCGAGCTGGCCGGGGTTGTGCCCCCACCGCCACCGAGACCCGCGCCGCCGCCACCCAACCCCGCGCCGCCGCCGGCTCCGGAGCCTGGGCCGACACTGTCGACCAGATGCGACTCGTCGGCGAGGCCGGCGCCGTGAGCGCCGCCCTGAACCGCGCTCATCAGCGGCTGGATCGCACTCTGGCCGGCCTGCATCGCCTGTTGCGGCAGCTGCGTCAGCGGGCCCATGATGCCGCCGACCGCGCCACCGAGTGCGCCCGTGATGCTTTGCAGCATCTGTTGCATCATCTGTGGCGCTTGCTGGCCCACGTTCTGCATCTGCTGCTGGGATTCAGCTTCGTTGGCGGGGAATTTCGCGGCGGCGTCGGCGGCGCGTGCACGGCGGTCCGCGTCCGCGGCTGCCGCGTCGGCGGCGTCTTTTGGTACGCCGCCGTTGGCGGCGGTTTCGAGAACTCCTCGCCACCCGTCGGTCGGGCTGGTTCCACCTGCGGACACCGGGAAGGGCATTGGCGTCGGCGCTTCGGGCGCACCGGACAACCCGCCCAGGATCCACGGGGAGCTCTTGACGGTGCCATCGCCTCCGGTCATGCCTACACCTCCCCAGAACCCACGACCGCTTTGTGTGCGCTCACACACTCGCGATCGGCTACCTAATCAGTTTGGCATAGCTGCCTACATTCGCTATTCACTCTGCAATTCGCGAATCGCGCACTGCCCTAGATGCTGGTTACGGCGAACCACGCCATGTGATAGTTCGCGAGATACTGATGCCCATCTATCAGGGCCTCGATAGCCGCCAACAGCATCCAGTCTGCGACCGCCGCCGCGTCGTGATCCGGATACGCCGAGAGAACCGAATCCTGTATCTCGACAATGCACCTGCGTAAAAGCTCAGTTTCGCTGTCGAGCACGCCGGTATTCCGGACCGCCGGCGCAGCGATAGCCTGCGCAATTCGCGGAAGACCATCGCGGCGACGCACAGCTTCCACGAGGGCTGGTCCGAGTTCGTCTACCTGCGGCGCGGCCGAGCGGGCTGGTCGGTCCCCGGTCAACGTGGGTGCGTCGGGGTCCGCTTCGGCAACGTAGGTGTTGTGTTCATGGGCTGCGGCGACCACGACGGCTCCGAGTAAGTCGACGGCGCTGGCATCGTGACGGCGTGCTGCAGGCTCGAGCAGGGTCACATGGGCCGGCAGCCGAACATGCGGCGGTATCCATCCGCCGGCGAGGTCGTTGACTAGCAGACTCGTGGTGCCGTCATCACGCAGACCGGCCGCCCACGAGATTCGCGGCTCCTGGCGCGCTACCGCATCGACGAGGCGTTGCAACCGCTGCTGCTCGGCCACCCTATTCGAAACCGCGCCAGCCGTCGCACCGGTCGCGGCCGACATCGCGGAGGCGCCCACCATGCTGGACGAGTTCGTGCCCGCGTGCCCGGCAGCGGTCGCGGCCGCTCCGCGTTCCACTGGCGAAACCAGCGGCCCACCCGCGGACGGGGACGATGCCGCCGAAGGGGCGACCGGCGCGCCGGAGACCGGGCCCGCCGGGACCGATGGCATCGCGGGGGGTGCGGTGGCTGAGGGTCGCAGGTCAGAGCCGTAGGCGGGCAACGGGCCAGCTGGGATGCTCGGGCCACCGGATACCGGCGCTGCCGGTCCCGACCATGAGCCGCTCGTGATTACCGGCGCAACAGGCGCAGTTCCTCCTGTGGTAGGCGGCGCCGGAGCGGCAGGCGGAGGCGTGTCCGCCGGCGTGCCCGTCGGGATAAATACCCCAGCACTGGGTGAAGTCGGTGCAACAGGCGGCGTCCCCGCCGGCGGACCGGCTTGCGGCGGTGACTCCATCGCGTTTATTGCCCCCGCCGAAATCCCCTGAGCGCCAGCGCCGGCCGGCTGACCCGTGGTCATTCCGGATGCGAACGACTGCGCCAAGTTGGGCGGGGCGCCTTGGCCCAGGCCGGCGGACGACATGCTAGTCGGGCTACCCGTTAAGCCTGACATCCCCGGCGCCATCGATCCGCCACCGCTGGGCACGTGAACACCTGGCGATGTCAGTGCTTGTTGTCCGCCTGGCACCTGCCCAACAGACCCCTGCATACCACCGAAAGCAGCCGGCGATGGTGCAGGCCGCGCGGCCGCGCCCGGCAATGACGACCCCGGCCCCTGCGCGCCGCCGAAACCAGCGGGCCCGGGAGCACT
This sequence comes from Mycobacterium sp. E1715, assembly GCF_001667625.1. NCBI lineage: Bacteria > Bacillati > Actinomycetota > Actinomycetes > Mycobacteriales > Mycobacteriaceae > Mycobacterium > Mycobacterium sp. E1715. The sequence goes on along the minus strand of NZ_LZJJ01000092.1, from coordinate 41,166 downwards.
CGACGGCCCGCCTCCGCCTGCGGTCGATGCGCCAGGCCCTTGGCTTCCACCGAAGGCGGAGTGAGTGGGTGCACTCAGGTCATGTTCGCCAATCTGCTGGGGTGGGCGCACATCGCCGGTATTGAAACCGTTTTGACGGGCCCATGTCCGGGCGTCAGCACCAATTCCTTCAACATCAAGAATTTTCTGGGTGGCTGCCACGAGTTTGTCGCCCGCAGTCATGCTCGCGTTCGCAGCATCGCCGTTGCAACGCAACTGGACGGCCTGTACCTCCAAGACCTGCTCGGGCAGTGGCTTTTTCGAGGCGAGAATTTGATCGATCTCGTGATTTCCCGCATTTGCTATGTCGGTCAATCTGCTTCGAAGGTAGTCGATTGCGTCAGCGCTGGAGTCGAAGGCTGCCGACTTGGCCTGGTACTTCTCAGCGAGGTCCAGATGAAATTTCTCGTCTTGCTGGTATCTGGATATGAGGTCGTCCGCTGTGTGCCCCTGATTACTTGCCGCAATCATCATCCACTGACTACGGAGGTCCTGCGAGAAGAACTGCTGCTCCGCGCACGCTTGGCTCCAATGCTGAGCGCCGCCGCGCAGGGTCGTTGATGGCATAGGCCACCACGGTCCGATCAACGCCGCTGTCCACTTGCCGGGGGGAAGGTCAACCGCCACCGCAAACCTTTTTCATGGCGGCATCTTTCGAGATTGCGTCACTAAGCGCCGCCTGATAGTCGGCATCGGTCGCGACGCCAGCGCTGCCTTTGGCGGTAAGAGTGCCGTATGCCATAGCTACTGCGTGCGCCGCGTCGCGGTGCTTCGCGTCGAGGACCGGATCGGCCGCTGCCATCTCAAGCAATAGGGCGCCATTGGTTGTTGCGATGCGTGCTAACGCCTTGTCTGTTCCGGCGGTGTCGACCTGAGCCGCCTGGGCCGCCAGTTTATAAACATCACAAAGCTGCTGTTGAGCGGCAACAATTGCCGTGGGGTCAGGCGTTGGGGCTGTAGTGGTGGTAGACGGACTCGTGCCCGTGACCGTGGGGCGCGCAAGGGCAATGATCAGAGCGCCAACCGCTATGGCAGCGGTAAGCGCTAAGGCGATCGCCTGCCATGGGAATGAGCGTGATGCTGGCTGCGCCCAATTATTCGGTGGCCAATTCCCCCCAGGTCTGTGCGCAGTCTGTTCATGAGCAGTACCCCCGGGCCTGTTCCCCACCATGCCCCTCCTCTAGGTCGTGGCGACCGTCCAGACTGTCACGATCCGCTCGTAAGTCCTTCAACTTCCATACTGAGCCAACCAAAGGAGAGGCAGCAATTCACCGCGAGTCGCGGTTGCGTTCGTTCATCTTCGATCCGAGCCGGCTGCGTCGTTGCATTTACCCGGTCACCCCTTAAGGTAACTCGTCTTGCAGTCGATCTCGGGCTCGTGCGGATGGCTCGACGGCCTCGCAAAGAGCGGGGCGCGGAAGATGTCAGCGCGACCGTTTACAACGTGGTCGGCCGCTAACGTAATCGGCCATTCAGCCCCCTCCACACACTCTTTTCATGCCCGCATCCTTGGCATTGACGTCGGCAATTGTCGACTGCCACTGAGCTGAATCTCCAAAGCTCGCCACGGCAGCAGCGTTGCTGTATGCCTCTGCCAGGGCAACGGCGGCGCCGCGATCACCTGGCGGGATCGCGGGAGAATCATTCAACACTTGCCCCAGCAAGACGGCGCCGTTTACTGTCGCAATGCCAGCCCGTTCCGGGCTTGCACCGTTTGTCTCTATCTGGACCGCTCGTGCGGCCAGGTCGTAGACATCGCAAAGTTTCTTGTGCGCGGCAGCCGTCTCGGATGGTGTGTACGTCGGTGCCGCTGAGGCGGTCGCCGGCTCTGGGGTGGAGTGCTTCGTAGACCGTGTAGATGACACAACTACCGCAACAACGCCCAGCACAACGGCAATCGCCGCCAGGGCGACCGCCGGCCACGTGCGTGGCCGCCTTGCGGGTTGGAGCGGATAGCTGCGCTGCCAATCCCCCGGCGGCGAGCCTATAGGTGGTATCCCACCAAAGCTTGGAGGCGGATCCCCCATGCAGCTCCTCCCATTCCTGTGCAACTTGCAGGCCATTCCCTTAAATTATCCACCCCCGTTGCACCTCCACGACACAAACATGCACAACGATGGCATCGTGACGACGGACGGCTGGTGCGGGCAGGGTCACATGGCCGGCCGTCGGGCATGCGGCGGAATCCATTTGCCTGCCAGCGATTCAGCCGCCGCAAACTCTCTTCATCGCAGCGTCCTTGTTGTTGACATCACTGATCGTTGACTGCCGAAACGGATATCACGTTGCTGAACCGTGGCCGCCGTCGCCTGAGATCTGCTGTAAGCCTCTGCCAGCGCCAGGGCAGCGTCTCGATCGGTAGGCGACATCTCGGGATGCGCGCCCACCACGTGTTCCAGCATTAGCGCTCCGTTGACAACTGCGATGCCAGACAATGCCGGGTTGTCGCCGTTCGTTTCTATCTGGACAGCACATGAGGCCACGGTGTAGACGTCGCAAAGATCTTTGGTGCGCGGCACCCGAATCCGCAGATGCGTGCGTCGGCGGTGCTGACCTGACTGATGAGCCCACGATGGAGTTATTCGTAGACCGCGTAACCGCCACCACGAGGGAACCAGCGCCAAGCAGAACCGCAATCGATGCCAGTGCGATCGCCAGCCATGTCATTGGACGCTTCGAAGGTTGGGGCGGATAGGGCGGCTGCCGTTGACCAGGCGGCGGGATAACTGGCGTTCTCCACCGAAGTTTGGAGGAAGATCCCCCATGCAGCCCCGCTCAGTCCGTGCCGAGTAATTCCGTTGAATCATCCACGGCACTGCACATCAACACCGCAACATAGCGCTTCAACACGATCCCACCGAGTAACGCATCTCCGCCCACCTACCCGCTGAGGCCGAGCGATCAAACTCGCGGCGCTGACCCGTTGGCGCCTGGTCGCACAGCCTCCATATCACCGGCATTCTGCTGGTCCATGCTCGTGAATCCCTTGGCAGCGTGGTGCGCCTTCGAACCGACATCAGTCAGCGTCTGCTTGTGACCCTGGAGGATCTGCACGTGCTGTCCATGCGCAGCCGTGACCGCCTCGTGGAATGCATCGGCGGCGGCGAAATTACCGAACATCCCCGACGCCAGCGGCCCTCGCGCGAGCTGGTCGGCTCCCTCTTGCGCATGCCCGCCGGCGCGGTGCGATTCGTTGCCCCCGGAGTGCAAAAGATCGGTGTCGACGAACACTGCCACCCCTTCCGATCCATCGCAGCGCTCCCCGCGCCACTATTGACCAGGCTAAATATGCCGCGCGCGGCGGTCAATTCACGTTGGGTCCCCGAGCCGCTACAACGCGGTCGCGCCGTCAGCCAAGCCGTCCCCATCGCCGTCGGTCAGCCGCACGTTCCACTTGCCGTCGCCGTCGGTGTCGACGTATTCGGTCGCGCCGCCCTCGCCGGCGCACAGCACCCGGTCCGCCAGCCCATCGCCGTCGCTATCGAACAGCCGATCGTCCGCGCCGCCGTGGCCATCGAAGTCGACCAGCGGGCCGCCGGTGTGCTCGACACCGTCAAGGTCGAACCAGCGCAGTTGCCGGCCCTGTTCGGTGGCGACACCCCATGTCCCCGATCCGTCGTCGGTGAAGTACGCCTCGGGAGTGCCGTCGTTGTCGAGGTCGAGCACCGCGTGATCGGCGATGCCGTCCCCATCGAGGTCCGCGAAGGCGTCGTCGCGCAGCCCATCGCCGTCGAAGTCCAGCCCGAAAGCGTCGAACCGGCCGTCGCCATCAAGGTCGAGGTCGAGGTCGTGCTGCCAAATAGAAGCGGTGCCGTCGTCGCCTGCCATGCAGTAATCCATGCACGATCCGACGCGCGATCACCGCTACGGGTTCCCCTGCGAGCGCCACCAGCTCAGCAGTTCAGCGGTCGCCTCCTCGACCGTCAACGGACCGCGCTCCAACCGCAGCTCTTTCAAGAAGCGCCACGCCTCACCGACTTGCGGGCCCGCGGGAATGCCGAGCAACTCCATGATCTGGTTGCCGTCGAGGTCGGGCCGCACGCGCGCCAAATCCTCCTGCGCGGCCAGCTCGACGATCCGCGCCTCCAGCCGGTCATAGCTGGCTTGCAGCCGCGCGGCCCGGCGCTTGTTGCGCGTCGTGCAGTCGGCGCGCACCAGCTTGTGCAGCCGTGGCAATAACGGCCCGGCGTCGGTGACATAGCGGCGCACCGCGGAATCGGTCCACTTGCCCTCGCCGTAGCCGTGAAACCGCAGATGCAGATACACCAGCTGCGAGACGTCATCGACCATCTGCTTGGAATACTTCAACGCGCGCAACCGTTTTCGGGCCATCTTGGCCCCGACTACCTCGTGGTGATGGAAACTGACGCCGCCGTTGGCCTCGTGCCGCCGGGTGGCGGGCTTGCCGATGTCGTGCAGCAGCGCGGCCCAGCGCAGCACCAGATCTGGTCCGTCGTCCTCCAGCGCGATCGCCTGACGCAGCACCGTCAACGAATGCTGGTAGACGTCCTTGTGCTGATGGTGTTCGTCGATCGCCATCTGCATGCCGCCGACCTCGGGCAGCACCACCTCCCCCATGCCGGTCTGCACCAACAGGTCGATGCCGGACACCGGGTCGTCGCCGAGCAACAGCTTGTCCAGCTCGGCGGCAACCCGCTCGGCGCTAATCCGGCCCAGCTCGGGCGCCATCTCCTCGATCGCCTCGCGCACCCGAGGGGCGACGGCAAAGCCGAGCTGCGAGACGAACCGCGCCGCGCGCAGCATCCGCAGCGGGTCGTCGCCGAAGGACACCGACGGGGCGGCCGGGGTGTCGAGCACCCGGTCGCGCAGGGCGGCCAAACCGCCCAGCGGATCGAGGAATTCACCCGGCCCCTCGGGAGTGATGCGCACGGCCATCGCGTTGACCGTGAAGTCGCGGCGCACCAAATCGTCGTCAAGCCTCGAGCCGAATTGCACCTCGGGCTTGCGCGAGACCCGGTCATAGGCGTCCGCGCGGAATGTGGTGATTTCCAGGCGATGGCCGCCCTTGCCGACGCCGACGGTGCCGAACTCGATGCCGGTGTCCCACACGTTGTCGGCCCATCGCCGCAGGATCTGTTGAACCTGCTCGGGGCGGGCGTCGGTAGTGAAGTCCAAGTCGGGACTCAGCCTGCCCAGCAGCGCATCTCGCACCGAACCGCCGACGAGGTACAACTCGTGACCCGAGCCTTCGAACGCCGAGCCGAGCTCGCGCAGCATGCCCGCATGTTGGTTCAGGGCGACCTGGGCGGCGGCAAGCAGCTGCATATCGGCGTCGGACACGTTCGATCAGCCTAGTAGGCCGGGCCGAAAAGCCCGTGTGAGGAGCCGCGCACGGGTCGCGGCCATCGTCGGCGCGCATCGGCGTTGAATTGACCGGCCGGCGCGCCGCAGTACCGTTGCGCAAGGGGAAGGGTGAAAACGGCGCGGCAATGCGGTTCTGCGATTCATGAGCAATATGTCGAGTTCTCAGCGAGTGGACTTCTTGGACGCCCACGCCTGGCGCGCCGCGACATGGTCGGCGCCGTTTGTCGTCCAACTGATACTGGCGCTGTTGCTTGTCGCCATGTGGCTGCTGGGCAAGTGGCCGTTCGACACGCACAGCGCGTACGCCGGTGAGCGGGCATGGATGCTGACCGCCGCTGTCCTGACGACGTTGGTGTCGCTGCTTTTCGGCGCCGCGCTCCTCAGGTCGTCATCGCAGCGGAAGCGCGGCCTTGGCGTCAGCACCATGAGCTGTTCGGTCGCCGTGCTCGCGGGCGCCGCGATATTCGCTTACCTGGTCCTGCGCTGATGACAGACAACCGGTACGGCCCACTGACATTCGCAGTAGCCATCCTGCACGTCTTCGTCGTGGATTTCGTCACCTGGCTGTTTGTTCTGCCGATGTGGCCCTTGGTGTTTGTCGTTCTGCCGGCAGCGCTGGTCTACATCGGCGTCGGCGCCCTCGTCGCGCGGGGACCGGGAAGAATCGGGCAGATCGGCCGCGGGATGATGCTCGGCAGCCTCTCCGGGCCGCTCTCACTCCTGATCTTCATTCCCGCTTTCGCCATCGCCAACGCGATCGGCCCGATCTGACCGGACGCATTCGGTCCTGAGCCATCGCAGGTCGGCTAGCGGCGAGTATGTCCAGGGAGACTATGCCGTGCCAGCTACTATCGCTTGGGTGTCGGACGGCGAACAGGGCAAGCCACGTCGGCGCCGGGGGCGGCGGCGCGGCCGTGGCGCTGCGAGTTCGACCGAGAACCAGACGAACGGCCAAGCGCCCGCCGACTCGACGGCGACGAAGTCGCACCGATCCCGTTCGCCTCGTCGCGGGCCGGATCGGCTGCGGACCGTGCACGAAACATCTGCTGGCGGACTGGTCGTCGACGGCCTCGACGGGCCGCGCGACTCACTGGTCGCGGCACTGATCGGCCGCATCGATCGGCGTGGTCGGATGCTGTGGTCGCTGCCCAAGGGGCACATCGAAATGGGTGAGACCGCCGAGCAGACCGCGATAAGAGAGGTGGCCGAGGAAACCGGCATCCGGGGCAGCGTGCTGGCCGCCCTGGGCCGGATCGACTATTGGTTCGTCACCGACGGCCGCCGGGTGCACAAAACGGTGCACCACTATTTACTGCGCTTCTCCGGCGGCGAGCTCTCCGACGAGGACCTCGAGGTGGCCGAGGTGGCCTGGGTTCCGGTGCACGAGCTGCCGTCGAAGCTGGCCTACGCCGACGAACGGCGGCTGGCCCGGGTGGCCGACGAGCTGATCGACAAGCTCCAGACCGACGGGCCCGCCGCCCTGCCGCCGCTGCCACCCACTTCTCCGCGGCGCCGCCCGCAAACCCACTCGCGCACCCGGCACGCCGACAAACCGGCCACCGGCCGGAAGAACGGCCACGGGCCCGGGCCGTGACCACATCCCGACTCTGCTTGTTGCGCCTCGCGGCAGTGATCGGCATCGTGGCCGGCTTCGCGGTGCTCACCTGGCCCGCAATGCCGCGCGCGGCCGCCAAAGAACCCGGCGTCACGCCGTTCGTCCGGGTCCGCATCGACCAAGTCACGCCGGACGTGGTCACCACGTCGAGTCAGCCCGTCGTCACCGTCACCGGCATGGTGACGAACATCGGCGACCGCCCCGTCCGGGATGTGATGGTCCGGCTCGAACACGCGGGTGCCGTCACCGCGTCCGCGGGCTTACGGACCACCCTGGACGGCGACACGGACCAGTACCAACCGGCCGCCGACTTCCTCACGGTCGCTCCCGAACTGCAGCGCGGACAACAAGTCGGCTTCACCCTGTCGGCTCCGCTGCGCTCGCTGACCAAGCAATCGCTGGGGATCGATACGCCCGGGATCTATCCCGTCCTGGTCAACGTGAACGGCACGCCTGATTACGGCGCCCCCGCACGGCTGGACAACGCGCGCTTCCTGCTGCCCGTCGTCGGCGTGCCACCCGACCAGGGCGGCGACCTGGGCTCCGCCGTAGCGCCCGACACCTCCAAACCCGTGTGGTTGACCATGCTGTGGCCGCTGGCCGACCGGCCCCGGCTGGCCCCCGGCGTGCCCGGCGGCACCATCCCGGTCCGCCTCGTCGACGACGACCTGGCTACCTCGTTGGCCAGCGGCGGTCGGCTGGACATTCTGCTTTCGGCGGCCGAGGTGGCCACCAGCCACGATGTCGACCCCGACGGCGCGGTCGGGCGAGCCCTGTGTCTGGCCGTCGACCCCGACCTGCTCGTCACCGTCAACGCGATGACCGCCGGCTACGTGGTGTCCGATTCACCCGACGGGCCCGCGCAGCTCCCCGGCACCCCGACCCACGCCGGCGCCGGACAGGCGGCTGCCGCCGAGTGGCTCAACCGACTCCGCGCCCTGGCGCACCGCACCTGCGTGGCGCCGCTGCCCTATGCGCAAGCCGACCTCGACGCGCTGCAGCGCGTCAACGATCGTGGGCTGAGCGCCACCGCGACCACCGGCGTCAACAGCATTGTCGACCGCATCCTGGACGTGGCCTCCGTCCGCGGGGCGACGCTGCTGCCCGACGGCCCGCTGACCAACCGCGCGGTCAACCTGCTCAGCGGCAACGAAAGCACCGTCGCCGTCGCCGCCGCCGAACTGTCCGCCCCGGACGGACAAGGGACCTCGGACAGCACGGTCGACACCGCGCCCCAGCGGCTGTCCCCGCAAGTCGTGCTCGCCCCGTTCGACCCGGCGGTGGGCGCGGCGCTGGCCGGGACGGGCAGCTCGCCCTCGGTGCCCACCTATCTGGATTCCTCGCTGACGGTCCGGCTCGCGCACGACTCGGTGACCGCGCGCCGCCAGGACGCCCTGGGTTCCATGTTCTGGCACGCCTTGCGGCAGGACGACGCGCCCCGTACGCAGGTCCTGGTCCCGCCGGCGACGTGGAACCTGCAGGCCGACGACGCGCACGTCATCCTGACCGCGCTGACCACCACCATCCGGTCCGGCCTGGCGATCCCCCGGCCGTTGCCTGCGGTCATCGCCGAAGCCGCGGCACGCACCGAGCCGTCCGAACAGGTGGGCGCCTACACCTCCGCGCGCGGCCGCTTCGGCGACGACGTCACCGCACTGGTCACCGGGCAGGTCGGCCGGCTCTGGGGCCTGACGTCCGCCCTGACTACCGACGAACGCACCGGGCTGACGGGCATCCAATACACCGCCCCGTTACGCGAAGACATGCTGCGCGCGCTGAGCGAATCCCAGCCCCCCGACACCCGCAACGGCATGGCCCAGCAGCGACTGGCCGTCGTCGGCAAGACCATCAATGACCTGTTCGGCGCGGTCACGATCGTCAACCCGGGCGGCTCCTACACCCTGGCCACCGAGCACAGCCCGCTGCCGCTGGCGCTGCACAACGGCCTGGCCGTCCCGATCCGGGTCCGGCTGCAGGTCGACGCCCCGCCAGGCATGACGGTCACCGACGTCGGCCAGATCGAGCTGCCGCCCGGTTACCTGCCGCTGCGGGTGCCGATCGAAGTGAACTTCACCCAGCGGGTCGCCATCGACGTGTCGCTGCGGACCCCGGACGGCCTGCGGCTTGGCGACCCGGTGCGCCTGTCGGTGCACTCCAACGCCTACGGCAGGGTGCTGTTCGCGATCACCATGACGGCTGCGGCCGTGCTGGTGCTGTTGGCGGGACGCCGCCTGTGGCACCGCTTCCGCGGCCAACCCGACCCCGCCGACCTGGACCGGCCCGACCCGCCCGGTGCCCGATCCGCGGGGTTCGACGACGACGCCGATGACCGGGTCGAGCAAGAGCACCGCGTATGAAGCCCGCCCACCGGCAGGCCGCAGCACCGCAATCCCACCGCCTGCCAGAGCCGCCGCGGCGTCCGCACAATCCGGGCTCGCCGCCCACGGGTCCCCTGCCGCCGGTCCCCGCGGGGATTGACCGCCGACGGCCCGAACTCTCCGATTCCGCCCTGGTGTCGCGGTCGTGGGCGATGGCCTTCGCCACGCTGGTCAGCAGGCTCACGGGTTTCGCCCGGGTCGTACTTCTGGCGGCGATCCTGGGCGCCGCGCTGTCCAGTGCGTTCTCGGTGGCCAACCAGCTGCCCAACCTGGTCGCCGCGCTCGTCCTCGAGGCGACCTTCACCGCCATCTTCGTGCCGGTGCTGGCCCGCGCCGAGCAGAGCGACCCCGACGGGGGCGCGGCGTTCGTACGCCGCCTGGTCACGCTGACCACTGCGCTGCTGGTGTTGGCGACGGCCTTGTCGGTGCTCGCCGCGCCGCTGCTGGTCCGGTTGATGCTGGGCCGGGCTCCGCAGGTGAACGAGCCGCTGACGACCGCGTTCGCCTACCTGCTGCTCCCCCAGGTGCTCGCCTACGGCCTCACGTCGGTGTTCATGGCGATCCTGAACACCCGCAACGTGTTCGGCCCAACGGCGTGGGCGCCGGTCGTCAACAACGTCGTCGCGCTCGCGACCTTGGCGGTGTATGCGGCCGTCCCCGGTGAGCTGTCGGTCGACCCCGTGCGGATGGGCAACACCAAGCTGCTGGTCCTCGGCATCGGAACCACCCTGGGGGTGTTCGCGCAGACCGCGGTGCTGCTGGTCGCGTTGCGCCGCGAACGCGTGGACCTGCGTCCCCTCTGGGGCATCGACGAGCGGCTCAAGCGCTTCGGCACCATGGCCGCCGCGATGGTGCTCTACGTGCTGATCAGCCAGCTCGGCTTGGTGGTCGGTAACCAGATCGCCAGCACGGCGGCGGCGTCGGGCCCCGCGATCTACAACTACACCTGGCTGGTCCTGATGCTGCCGTTCGGCATGATCGGCGTCACGGTGCTGACGGTGGTGATGCCGCGGCTGAGCCGCAACGCCGCCGCCGACGACACCAAGGCCGTGCTGGCCGACCTGTCGCTGGCCACCCGCCTGACGTTGATCACGCTGATCCCGATCGTCGCGGTCATGACCGTCGGCGGCCCGGCGATCGGCAGCGCCCTGTTCGCCTACGGTCACTTCGGCGGGGTCGACGCCGGATACCTCGGCGCCGCGATCGCGCTGTCGGCATTCACGCTGATCCCCTACGGTCTGGTGCTGCTGCAGCTGCGGGTCTTCTACGCGCGCGAGCAACCCTGGACGCCGATCGTCATCATCCTCGTCATCACGGCCGTCAAGATCGTCGGATCCGTGCTGGCGCCGCGCCTGACCGATGACCCCAAGCTGGTGGCCGGTTACCTGGGGCTGGCCAACGGCATCGGCTTTCTGGCGGGCGCGATCATCGGCTACCTGCTGTTGCGGCACACCCTGCTGCCTGCGGGCGGCCAGTTGATCGGCAAAGGCGAGCAGCGCACCATCCTGGTCACGATCACCGCCTCGATGCTGGCCGGTTTGGTGGCCCATGTGGCCGACCGGCTGTCGGGGCTCGGCGCGCTGACCGCGCAGGGCGGCGGCGCGGGGTCACTGCTGCGGCTGCTGATACTGGCGGCGATCATGCTGCCGATCATGGCCGCGGTCATGCTTGGCGCCCGTGTCCCGGAGGCGCAGGCGGCGCTGGACGTCGTCCGGCGACGCTTCGGCGGCCGTGCGGCGGTGCCCGGCAAACCGGTGCTAAAGGACCAATATTCTCGGCGGGCCCCGGTCACGTACCCTGAGCAGAGGAATTCGTCCCCGCCTGGGGTAAATGCGGTCCAGGAGCCGATCCGGCGCAGACCTTCGGAGCGGGCAACCCAAGCCCGGATAGCGAAAGGACCGGAGGTGACCGACCGCCCTATCGAGAGTGCCGCGTCGGGTGCCGAGCTGCCACGACCGGTTGCCGACGACTTCCAGCCCGACATCCCCGCCGAACGCCCGCCGGAATCACCGGCGCCGCGCCCGTCGAATGGCGACCTGCCACCCGAAGCGCGGCGCGGTCCGGCCCCGTTCGACGCGCCCAGGGATCGCGGCGGGGACCCGTCGGGAGACGACGTCCACCTGGTTCCCGGCGCCCGCATCGCCGGTGGCCGCTACCGGCTGCTGGTCTTCCACGGCGGAGCGCCGCCCCTGCAGTTCTGGCAGGCGCTGGACACCGCGCTGGACCGGCAGGTGGCGCTGACGTTCGTCGACCCTGACGGGGCGTTGCCGGACGACGTGCTGCAAGAGATCCTGTCCCGCACGCTGCGCCTGAGCCGGATCGACAAGCCGGGCATTGCCCGGGTGCTCGACGTGGTCCACACCGGGCACGGCGGCCTGGTGGTCTCCGAGTGGGTGCGCGGCGGTTCGCTGCAGGAGGTGGCCGACACCGCGCCGTCTCCCGTCGGCGCCGTCCGCGCCATGCAGTCGCTGGCCGCGGCCGCCGACGCGGCCCACCGGGCCGGCGTCGCATTGTCGATCGACCACCCGAGCCGGGTCCGCGTCAGCATCGAGGGCGACGTCGTCCTCGCTTACCCGGCCACCATGCCCGACGCGAGCCCGCAGGCCGATATCCGCGGCATCGGCGCCGCGCTGTATGCCCTGCTGGTCAATCGGTGGCCGCTCACCGAGTCCAGCGTGCGTAGTGGGCTCGCCCCGGCCGAACGGGATTCGACGGGCCAGCCCGTCGAACCGATGATCATCGACCGCGGCATTCCCTTCCAGATTTCGGCCGTTGCAGTGCGGGCGGTTCAGGAAGACGGCGGGATACGCAGTGCCTCAACACTTTTGAACTTGTTGCAGCAGGCGACCGCGGTGGCCGACCGGACCGAGGTGCTGGGTCCGATCGATGATTCGCCCGCGCCGGCGACCGCCCGCGAATCCGCGGCCCCGGACGAAGAAACGTTCGCGCGGCGGCGCCGCAACCTGCTGATCGGCATGGGCGCCGGCCTTGCGGTCATCATCGTGGCCCTCCTGGTCTTGGCGTCGGTGGTGAGCAAGATCTTCGGCAACGTCGGTGGCGGCCTGAACAAGGACGAGCTCGGGCTGAACGGCCCGTCCTCGTCCACCTCGGCGTCGGCCCCGAGCTCGGCGGCCGCCGGCAGCGTCGTGAAGCCGACCAAGGCGACGGTCTACTCGCCCGACGGTGACGCCGACAACGCGAGCACGGCCGGTCAGGCGATCGACGGCGATCCCACCACCGCATGGGCCACCGAGGTCTACACCGACGCCGTCCCGTTCCCCAACTTCAAGCAGGGTGAAGGGCTCATGCTGCAGCTTCCGAGCGCGACGGTGATCGGCCAGGTCACCATCGACACACCCAGCAGCGGGACCAAGGTCGAGATCCGCTCGTCGTCCACGGCGTCACCGGCGTCCCTGAACGACACCACCGTGCTGGCGCCCGCGTTCACACTCAAGCCCGGCCACAACGTGATCCCGGTGCGAGCCGGGTCCCCGACCTCGAACCTGTTGGTGTGGATCTCCACCTTGGGAACCACCAACGGCAAGAGCCAGGCCGGTTTTTTCGAGATCACGGTCCAGGCCGCTTCCTGACCGGCTCACAGATCCGCCCGATGGTGAAGTGCCGCCCCACCACCAATTGGTTAGTGTCCGGCCGTGGGCTCCCGGGGAGACATCCAGCGCGAACGCAGTGATGCCGAGCTCTTGGCCGCGCATGTCGCCGGTGACCGCCACGCCTTCGGCGAACTGTTCCTGCGCCACCAACGCCAGCTGCACCGCCTCGCCCGGCTCACCACCCGTACCGCCGAGGACGCCGAGGACGCGCTGCAGGACGCCATGCTCTCGGCGCACCGCGGCGCCGGTGCGTTCCGGCATGACGCCGCCGTCGGCAGTTGGTTGCACCGCATCGTCGTCAACGCGTGCCTGGACCGGCTGCGGCGCATCAAGTCTCACCCGACCGTCCCGCTGGAGGACGTCTACGCGGTGGCGGATCGGACCGCCCAGGTCGAGACTGCGATGATGGTGCAGCGCGCCTTGATGCGGCTGCCCGTCGAGCAGCGGGCCGCGGTGGTGGCGGTCGACATGCAGGGCTACTCGGTGGCCGATACCGCCGCGCTGCTGGGTGTCGCCGAGGGCACCGTCAAGAGTCGATGCGCCCGGGCGCGCGTGCGCCTCGCCGAACTTCTCGGCTACCTGAACGCCGCGGCCGACCCGGCCCCACCCATGGCCGTCAAGCGACCCATGACGGACACTGGGGCGGATGGGTGAAGCCGACGACCATGGCGACGAGCCGCCCCTGACGGTTGAGCTCCTCGCCGACCTGCAGGCCGGCCTGCTCGACGACGAATCCGCGGCCCGCGTGCGTCAACGGGTTCGCGACGACCCAGAGGCCGAGAAAGTCCTGCGCGCCCTCAACCGGGCCCGCAGCGACGTCGCCACGTTGGGGGCCACGCCGGCGCCCGACGTACCTCCCGAGGTGACCGCCCGGATCTCGGCCGCGCTGGAATCGGCGGAAACCGGCCAGCCCGTCGCGCACTCCGCCCGGCCGCGGGTTGGGCCCACGCGGGTGGTCGCCGGGGTGGCCGGCGTCGGTGCCCTGCTCGCGGCGGTCGGCGTGGGCACCGCGGCGCTGATCGGCGCGCCCGAGCCCGCCCCCAGCACCGGGGTGACCGCCGAGCACATCACGGTGTCGACGCCGCCGATGGCCATCCCGCTGTCGCGGGACGAGATTCTCGGCCTGCTTACCCAGGCGCCGGACTACGGCCCGCTCGGCGACCCGGCGCGGCGCGCCTCCTGCCTCACCGGGCTGGGCTACCCGGCGTCCACGCAGGTGCTGGGCGCCCGGCCGGCCGAGATCAACGCTCGCCCCGGCGTCGTGCTGGTGGTGCCGGGCGACGCTCCCCGCAGCCTGGCGGTTTACGCGGTCGCACTGAACTGCAGCGCCGCCGACACCGGCCTGTTGGCCAACACGGAGATCCCCCGCCCTTAGTGTGGTGCGATGGGTTGACCGACGTCCGGGAACAGCGGTGCCTACGCTGGCGTTTGTACGAATCCAGGGACGATTTCTTGAAAGGGTTCTATGACCGCCGACACTGTGCACGACGTGATCATCATCGGTTCGGGTCCCGCTGGGTACACCGCCGCGTTGTATGCGGCGCGGGCGCAGCTGGCCCCGGTGGTCTTCGAGGGAACGTCGTTTGGTGGCGCGTTGATGACCACCACCGAGGTGGAGAATTTCCCCGGATTCCGTGACGGCATCACCGGCCCGGAGCTGATGGACCAGATGCGCGAACAGGCGCTCCGGTTCGGGGCCGATCTGCGGATGGAAGACGTCGAGTCGGTGTCGCTGGACGGGCCGGTCAAGTCGGTGACCACCGCCGAAGGCGAGACTTTCCGCGCGCGGGCGATCATCTTGGCCATGGGCGCGGCGGCGCGGTACCTCGGGGTGCCCGGCGAGCAGGAGCTGCTGGGCCGCGGCGTGAGCTCGTGTGCGACCTGTGACGGGTTCTTCTTCAAAGATCAAGACATCGCGGTGATCGGTGGCGGCGACTCCGCGATGGAGGAGGCCACCTTTTTGACCCGGTTCGCGCGCAGCGTCACCCTGGTGCACCGCCGCGACGAGTTCCGCGCGTCACGCATCATGCTGGAACGCGCCCGGGACAACGACAAGATCACCATCTTGACCAATAAGGCCGTGCTCGGCGTCGACGGTGATCAGACGGTGACCGGTTTGCGGTTGCGCGACAACGAGACTGGGGAGGAATCCACTTTGCCCGTGACGGGCGTCTTCGTGGCGATCGGTCACGACCCACGCTCGGAGTTGGTCCGCGATGTGCTCGACACCGACCCCGGCGGGTACGTATTGGTCAAGGGCCACACGACCGCCACCTCGATCGACGGCGTCTTCGCGGCAGGCGACTTGGTGGACCGCACCTACCGGCAGGCCATCACCGACGCCGGCAGCGGCTGCTCGGCGGCCATTGACGCCGAACGCTGGCTGGCCGACCACGCCGAATCGAGCTCGGCCGCCCAAAGCGACGCAACCGAATTTCCTGGCAGTACTGAGATGATTGGAGCACCTCAATGACCGACGCCGAAAAAGCCGGGGCCACAATCGAAGTCTCTGACGCATCGTTCTCCACCGAGGTGTTGTCCAGCAATAAGCCTGTGCTGGTTGACTTTTGGGCCACGTGGTGTGGGCCGTGCAAGATGGTCGCGCCGGTTCTCGAGGAGATCGCAAGCGAGCGAGGCGAGCAGCTCACGATCGCCAAGCTCGACGTCGACGCCAACCCGGTAACCGCGCGTGATTTCCAGGTCGTCTCGATTCCGACCATGATCCTGTTCAAAGACGGCCAACCGGTGAAGCGGATCGTCGGTGCCAAGGGCAAGGCGGCGCTGCTGCGCGAGCTCTCGGACGCGGTTCCCAACCTGAGCTGATCCTGGATTAAGTCGCCGCACCACGCCCCGCGTTCAGCCTGGGGTTTTCCCGATTAGGCGATCCATCTGCGACAATTGCTGTTAGCTGTTGCCCAGATGTGAGCCTGTCAATGTGTCCCGGAGGGCATTTGGTATGTCGAGTCCGCGCCGTGAATACGGCGATGCGCTGCGCTGTGGTGACCGCAGCGCAGCTGTGACCGAAATCCGGGCGACGCTGGCAACGCTAGGGCTGCTCGACACCCCGGAGGACGAACTCACCACCGGCCGGCTTGTGCCCGCCGAGGTTTTCGACGTCGAACTCGACCAGGCGGTGCGGGCCTTCCAGCAGCACCGCGGCCTGCTGGTCGACGGCGTCGTCGGCGAGGCCACCTACCGCGCGTTGAAGGAGGCGTCCTACCGGCTCGGCGCGCGCACGCTCTATCACCAGTTCGGTGCCCCCCTCTACGGTGACGACGTCGCGACGCTGCAGGCCCGGCTTCAGGACCTCGGTTTCTACACCGGCCTGGTCGACGGACACTTCGGATTGCAGACGCACAACGCCTTGATGTCCTATCAGCGTGAGTACGGGCTGGCCGCAGACGGCATCTGTGGCCCAGAAACGTTGCGTTCCTTGTATTTTCTGAGCTCCCGAGTCACGGGCGGCTCCCCGCACGCGATTCGCGAAGAAGAGCTGGTCCGGCGCTCCGGGCCGAAGCTGTCGGGCAAGCGGATCATCATCGATCCGGGCCGCGGCGGCACGGACCTCGGAGAGCTGATGCACGGCCCGTCGGGACCGGTCAGCGAAGCAGACGTGTTGTGGGACTTGGCGAGCCGGC
Source organism: Mycobacterium sp. E1715 (assembly GCF_001667625.1). Classification (NCBI taxonomy): domain Bacteria; kingdom Bacillati; phylum Actinomycetota; class Actinomycetes; order Mycobacteriales; family Mycobacteriaceae; genus Mycobacterium; species Mycobacterium sp. E1715. The sequence continues at coordinate 24,560 of NZ_LZJJ01000092.1, read as the reverse complement.
TCGAGGGACGGATGACCGCCATCGGCATGGAGACCTTCCTTTCGCGACCGGTCAACCGCAGCCCGTCCGACGCCGAACGCGCCGCCACGGCCAACAACGTCGGGGCGGACCTGATGATCAGCTTGCGCTGCGAGAACCAGCCCAGCCCCGCGGCCAACGGCGTCGCTTCCTTTCATTTCGGGAACTCACACGGCTCGGTCTCCACGATCGGGCGCAACCTCGCGGACTTCATCCAACGAGAAGTGGTGGCCCGCACGGGATTACGGGATTGCCGGACACATGGCCGGACGTGGGATCTGCTGCGCCTGACCCGGATGCCAACCGTACAGGTCGACGTCGGCTACATCACCAATCCGAACGATCGCGCGATGCTGATCTCCACGCAAACCCGCGACGCCATCGCCGAAGGAATTCTCGCCGCGGTCAAGCGGCTCTACCTGCTGGGCAAGAACGACCGACCGACCGGTACTTTCACCTTCGCCGAACTGCTGGCTCACGAACTGTCGGTGGAGCGGGCCAGCCGGCTCGGCGGCTCCTAGCCGATCTCGGCGCCGCGCAACGTATTTCCCGCAGCGGTCCCGGCTCCGACCGGCTCTTGCAACTGTGCGTTTTCCAGCAGTCGCTCCAGGGCCGCCTCGACTTCGGCCTTCCATCCCAGGCCTTTGTCCAACTCGAGTCGCAGCCGCGGAAAGTACGGATGCGGCGCGACCACAACGAAACCCGCGGCCTGCAAGAATTCGGCGTCCAGCACGCAATTGTCCACCGAGCAATCACCAACGGCCTCCAGCACCGGCCGCACGTCCGGGCTTGCCGCCTGCGGATCCTGCAACTCCGAGGCCGCCGGGGTGCGTCCGAAGGCTTCCAGGGCCCGCACCCCGCGCCGGACCAGTTCATCGATCACCCGGGCGAGGAGACCATGCGGCAGGTCGTCGGTGGCTTGCCCCGGCTCGATACCCATCGACGTCAGCAGGACCGCGTCCGCGGACACGGGGGCGGTGGGGAATCGCTGGGCGCGCGGCACCGCCCGCGGCGGCGCGTAGAAGACATAGCCCAGGCACGGCGGCTCGCTGTGGCTTCTGTCGTCGGTGACCGCGGTCGCGACCTGACCGCACGAGCCCCACTCCAGCATGACCATCGACAGCCACGCTTCCTTCTCGAACTCGGGGTCGGCGAGGTGGTCCTGGTTACCGAGGGTCGCCGGGTCGACCTCCCAGTACACGCAGCGGCGCGCATGCTTGGGAAGCTGCTCGAACGCCTCGAGGCGCAACGGTGTGATTCGAGCGGACACTAGCCTCCTGGCTCCTGTGCGGTACTGCAGCCAATTGCACCGGCAACCCCTCCAGGATAGGAGAGGATGTCGCAATCGGGCCAGCTTTGGCCGCGAGGGGCCGGTCCCGGCCCAGGCACCGTCGGCGCGTTAGCGTCTCACCCGTTTCGTTACCGAAAATCCTTGAAACGCATGCGCTTTCGTAATGCCGCGACGACGAGCCCCGGTCGTTGCCGGTCCGTGACCGCTCCGGTGTCACAGTGACGTAATTACAGGGTATGGCGGGTCATGCTTTCGCGGCGGTCATCATGTCGATAATTCGCTGCAAATCGTCGACGGACCCGAACTCCACGACGATCTTGCCCTTGCGCTTGCCCAGGCTGACCGTCACCCGCGTGTCGAAGGCGTTCGACAACCGCTCGGCCACCTCCTGGAGGCCGGGCATCTGGATCGGCTTGCGACGCTGGGGTGCGGGGGTGGTCGCGCCGGCCCGATTCGCCAGCGTCACCGCCTCCTCGGTCGCCCGCACTGACAGTCCCTCCGCGACGATCCGGCTGGCCAGTTCCTCTTGCGCCTCGGGCCCGGCTTCCAGCGACAAGAGGGCGCGGGCATGGCCGGCCGACAGCACGCCCGCCGCCACCCGCCGCTGCACCGGGATCGGCAGCTTGAGCAACCGGATCATGTTGGTGATCAGCGGTCGCGAGCGGCCGATTCGGGAGGCGAGTTCGTCGTGGGTGACGCCGAATTCGTCGAGCAGCTGTTGGTATGCCGCCGCCTCTTCCAAGGGGTTCAACTGCACCCGGTGGATGTTCTCGAGTAGTGCGTCGCGGAGCAGATTGTCGTCGCCCGTTTCGCGCACGATGGTGGGGATGGTGGCGAGCCCCGCTTCTTGGGCCGCCCGCCAGCGCCGCTCCCCCATCACGATCTGATAGCGGGGTCCCGTCTTGGCGCCGGGAACGGCACGCACGACGATCGGCTGCAGCAATCCGAACTCGCGGATGGAGTGCACCAGTTCGGAGAGCGCCTCGTCGTCGAACACCTGCCGCGGCTGGCGTGGGTTGGGCTCGATGTCCGACGGCGCGATCTCGCGATACACCGCGCCCGCCGGGGCCAGGTCGGGTCCCGGTCCCCCGATCAACACGTCGGCCGCCGCATCCCCCATCCGCGGGCCCAGGGTCGCGGGACCCGAGTCGCCCTCGGCGGGGCCCGTCGGGATCAGCGAAGCGAGGCCCCGGCCGAGGCCGCCCTTCTTGCGTAACGGCTGCGTCATGGTCGTCCCTTCACGGCTGGTGGTCAATCACGTTCGGCGAGCTCGCGGCTCGCGTCGAGGTAGCTCATCGCCCCGCGCGATCCGGGGTCGTAGTCGATGATGGTCATGCTGTAGCCCGGCGCCTCCGAGACTTTGACGCTGCGCGGGATCACCGTGCGCAGCACCTTGGCACCGAAGTAACGACGCACCTCTTCGGCGACCTGGTCGGCCAGCTTGGTCCGGCCGTCGTACATCGTGAGCACCACGGTGCTGACGTTGAGCTGCGGGTTGAGGTGTGCCTTGACCATCTCGATGTTGCGCATCAGCTGGGACACGCCCTCCAGGGCGTAGTACTCGCACTGGATCGGAATCATCACCTCGGGCGCGGCGACGAGCGCGTTGATGGTGAGCAGCCCCAGCGACGGCGGGCAGTCGACGAAGACGTAGTCGAAGTCGAGATCGTCCAGGTCGGCCAGGGCCGTCCGCAACCGGTTCTCGCGCGCCACCATGCTGACCAGTTCGATCTCGGCACCGGCCAAGTCGATGGTGGCCGGTACGCAGAACAGGCGGTCATTGTGGGGGCTGCGCCGCAGGGCGTCCTTGACGGAAACCTCGCCGATGAGCACCTCATACGACGAGGGCGTACCGGATTGCCTGTCGGTGATGCCGAGCGCCGTGCTGGCGTTGCCCTGCGGGTCGAGGTCGATGACCAAGGTCTTGAGCCCCTGCAGGGCGAGCGCGGCGGCGAGGTTGACGGCGGTGGTGGTCTTACCGACTCCGCCCTTTTGATTGGCCACGGTGAGGATGCGGCGGTGGCGCGGCCGGCGCAGCGGCGGGTAGGTGGTGTGCAGAACGCGCATCGCGCGCTCCGCGGCCGCCCCGATCGGGGTGTCGAACTCGGCCACTGTTTCACGTGAAACATTGGCCGCCGGGTCCTCGATGGCACCTGGGACGAGGGGCGCGGGGACATCCGGCCCGGCGGGCGTCTGGACGGGCGTGGCGTTCGGGGACGGGCCCGCGGCGGTCGGCGATTCTCCCGGAGTGCTCATCGCTTCCCCGCCTTCCCCATCCGTGCCGGCTGTCGTCGCGGCCGCTCTCCGCGTCGCGCTATAACTACGGTTGCGGGGGGACGCAAATAGGTCGCGCCACATGTCACCACCCTGGCATCAACGGCGCCCGATGCTGCCATCACACGCCGGTACTGTTCAACTTCCTCGCGGGCGCGCTCGCCCTTGATCGCGAGCATCCGGCCCCCGGGCCGTAGCAACGGCATGCTCCACTTCGCCAACTTGTCCAACGACGCAACCGCTCGTGACACCGCCGCATCCCTTTCCCCGAACTGATGGCGCACCCACAGTTCCTCGGCACGGCCGCGGACCACTTCGACGGCCAACCCTAGTTGGTCGACGACCTCCGCGAGAAATTCACTTCGGCGCAGCAGCGGTTCCAGGAGCACCATCTCGACGTCCGGCCGCGCGAGCGCGAGCGGGATCCCGGGTAGCCCTGCGCCGCTGCCGATGTCGACGACCCGCTCCCCCTCCTCCAGCAGCTCGGCGGCGGCGGCGCTGTTGAGCAGATGGCGGTCCCAGACGCGGTCCACTTCGCGCGGTCCGAGCAGTCCTCGTTCCACTCCCGGACCGGCCAGCAGTTGCGCGTACCGCTGGGCGAGATCAAGCCGCGGGCCGAAGATCGCCTCCGCCGCCTCGGGCGCGGCGCCGGGCTGCGGTGGGTCGGACGGGTCCGCCGAGGGTTCGACGGGGCCGACATGTTTCACGTGAAACATCCTCTGCTTTGCCTGACGCAATGGGTGCCTCGGCGCCGGAACTACACCGCTGTAACTCGCTAGTCGTGAAGAACGACGACCCGTCGCGCGGGCTCCACGCCCTCGCTCTCGCTGTGCACGCCGGGCACCGCCGCGACGGCGTCGTGAACGATCTTGCGTTCGAACGGCGTCATCGGGGACAGCTCCTCGCGTTCACCGGATTCCAGCACCCGCCGCGCCACCTTGTCGCCCAGCGCGGCCAACTCCTCGCGACGCCGCCGACGCCAACTGGCGATGTCGAGCATCAGCCGGCTCCGGACACCGGTCTTCTGGTGCACGGCCAATCGGGTGAGCTCTTGCAGCGCGTCGAGCACCTCGCCGCCGCGGCCCACCAACTTGTTCAAGTCGTCGCTGCCGTCGATGCTCACCACCGCCCGGTTGCCCTCGACGTCCAGGTCGATGTCTCCGTCGAAGTCCAGCAGGTCCAGCAACTCCTCCAAGTAGTCGCCGGCGATCTCCCCCTCGGCGACCAGCCGCTCCTCCAGGTCGTCGGGTTCGTCCGCACCCGCCTCGGCCCCGTTTTCGGACCGCTCCTCGAGCTCGGCGTCGACGTCGGGTTGGGTGGTGGTGTCTGCGTCCGTCATGTCTTTCTCTCCCTCATCCATGGGTTCCTGCCAATCGGGGTCACCCGCCCGAGGCGGCCCGGCGTGGCTCTGTCTCCCTTGTCAGCGTTTGCGTTTCTTGGGCCGCGCGCCCGGCCGCGGGGTGCGGTTCGCCGCGCCGCCGTTCTGTCCACTGGGATTCGGCTTATCCGCCGGTGGCTTCACCGCCGCGCCGTCGCCATCGGAGCCGTCAGAGCCATCGGAGTCCGCCTCCCCCTCCCCGGCGGCCGGTGATCCGTTGCCCGCCGGCTGTCCGGCCTTGGGGCTTCGCTTGGGTTTGGCCCCCGGTGCCGGAGCATTGGCCGCTCGACGTTCCAGCGCTTCTTGCTTCTTGGCCTCGTCCTCTTTCTCGATCATGCCGAACACGTAGTGCTGCTGACCGAATGTCCAAATGTTGTTCGCGAACCAGTACAAGATGATCGCGAGCGGCAGGAACGGGCCACCGACGACGACGCCGAGCGGGAACACGTACAGCGCAAGCTTGTTCATCATCGCGGTCTGCGGATTGGCCGCGGCCTCAGGACTTTGCCGCGCCACCGATGCCCGGCTGTTGAAGTACGTCGCGATGCCGGCCAGGATCATCACCGGCGCACCGACCGCGATGACGGCCGGCCGGCTGAAGTGGGTGAACGCGTCCAACCCGGTCCGCTGCGTCATGAACGCGCCGATCGGGGCGCCGAACAGGTTCGCGTCCAAAAAGTGCCCGACGTCCGTGGGCGTGAACACGTAGTTTCCGGTGAGCCGGTTCTGGGCCACCGACAGGTGCGGCTGGCCGAAGCCCCCGGTCGTTCGGTTGAACGACCTCAGCACGTGGTAGAGCCCGATGAACACCGGGATCTGGGCAAGCATCGGCAGACAACCGAGGATGGGGTTGAACCCGTGCTCGCGTTGCAGCTTCTGCATCTCCAGCGCCATCCGCTGGCGGTCCTTGCCGTACTTCTTCTGCAGCGCCTTGATTTGCGGCTGCAGTTCCTGCATCTGCCGCGTGGTGCGGATCTGCCGCACGAACGGCTTGTAGAGCAACGCGCGGAGGGTGAAAACCAGGAACATCACCGACAGGGCCCACGCGAAGAAGCTCGACGGCCCCAGCATCGCTGCGAAGAGCTTGTACCAAACCCACATGATCCACGACACCGGGTAGTAGACGAAGTCGAGGCTAAAGAAATCAAACAAAGGTTCCACTCTCCCCTCGCGCCGGCGCGAATGCCGCCACGGCGCTGACGTCTTCGAAGTGCGCGCATTCCGGGCGTTCCGGGATCGGATCCCATCCGCCCCGATGCCATGGCCCGCACTTGGCGAGCCTGATCGCGGCCAACCAACTCCCCCGCATCAAGCCGTATTCGGTCAACGCGTCGACCGCATACTGGCTGCACGTCGGAACGAAGCGACACGTCGCCGGCCGCAAGGGCGAAACCATGTGCCGATACAGCTGGATCAGCGAGATCAGACCTCGGGCGGCCGCGGTCCCCGCCGTGCGGATGACGGCCCGCGCCGACGCAGGCGCCGTCACCGGTCCCGTCCCGCGGCTTCGAGCGCCCGGCGTAATCCGCGACGCAACTCTTCCGCCAACCGCGCCGACGATGCCGTCCGACTGCCGGGCAACGCCCGGATGACCACCTGGTCGGATTCCCGGAGCTCACCCAGAACGGATCGCGCGACATGCCGCAGCCGGCGCGACACCCGATGGCGGTCGACCGCCGAACCGACGGACTTGCCGACGATCAATCCGACGTGCGGGGCCGTTGGCGCGTCACCGTCTGTCCGGCGGAGATGGACGACAACGTCGGGCTGCGCCGCACGAATCCCGTGCTTCACCGTCGCGTCAAACTCCGTTGACCGCCGCATGCGGTTGCGTGCCGGAAGCACCGCCGAAAGACCCGACGTTGCGATCAGGCAGATAGCGCGCGGCGCCCCTTACGGCGCCGACTCGACACAATCGAGCGTCCGGCGCGGGTGCGCATGCGCAACCGGAAGCCATGCACGCGGGCTCGGCGCCGGTTGTTCGGCTGGAAGGTCCGCTTGCCCTTGGCCACGACGTTCTCCTCGTTGTGTCTCGCATTTCCATCCGGCCGGCCAGACTGTCTCGCTCAAGGTTCGTCTGCGGGTCGGTCGGAGGTAATCTTGCTGCTGGCCGGCGCGGTCCCCAGGCAGACCTGGGTCGCAGCCGCATCGCCGACTTTCGGGCGACTGTTTGAGGGTACTGACCAGGCTTCGCCTGGTCAAACCTGGCCTGCCCCAACGAACCCGCGCGGTCCCCGCCGAAAAACGCCACCCCGGCGGCAGGACCGCACCCCGGTCCGAACCGGCGACGAGCCGAACTAGGCCCAACGAACCCTAAACAACTCGATTGGAATGCAGCAGAACGGTTGGCAGCCGCACGGAAAACTGTTAGCTTCTGCCAGTGTCGTTTTAGACTGCAACGGCGCTCGACAACGAAGCGAGGATGGTGGATCGACTAGCTGCCTAGACGGCCTTGAAAAGGTTTTCTTCCAGCACGGAGATCGCGAGCCGTCGCCGGTAGGTTGTGGCTCGCATACGCTCATCCTGTCCACACCTGTGTATAACTATGTGGACAGTTGCTTTGTCCACCAGCGCGGTTGTACTTGGACCCGGGATGCTCGAGAACCAGGGGGATGCGTCGTTGACCGATGACCCCGGTTCAGGTTTCACGACCGTCTGGAACGCGGTCGTTTCGGAGCTCAACGGGGAATCCACCCCGGACGGCGTGGCCGCCAACCGCACAACGCTCATCACTCCCCTCACTCCCCAACAGCGGGCGTGGCTGAATCTGGTTCAGCCGCTGACCATCGTCGAGGGGTTCGCCCTCTTATCGGTGCCGAGCAGTTTCGTACAGAACGAAATCGAACGTCATCTCCGCGCCCCGATCACCGACGCCCTCAGCCGTCGCCTCGGGCAACAGATCCAGCTCGGGGTCCGCATCGCACCGCCCGACGACGACATCGACGACTCCCTGATCCCGCACGCCGAACCGTTCGCCCAATCCGAAGCACCGCTGCCGGACGACGACCCCATCGAAATCGATGAGCCCGACGAAAACGGCGAAATCAGCGACAGTGCACAGCAGAGTTGGCCGAACTATTTCACCGAGCGGCCGCACCCCACAGATCCGGCCGTCGCCGGCGGGACGAGCCTGAACCGGCGCTACACGTTCGATACGTTCGTCATCGGAGCTTCGAATCGCTTCGCGCATGCGGCGGCCCTGGCGATCGCCGAAGCGCCGGCGCGCGCCTACAACCCGTTGTTCATCTGGGGTGAGTCCGGCCTGGGCAAGACCCACCTGTTGCACGCCGCGGGCAACTACGCGCAGCGACTCTTCCCGGGGATGCGAGTGAAATACGTATCCACCGAGGAGTTCACCAACGACTTCATCAACTCGCTTCGCGACGACCGCAAGGTCGCCTTCAAGCGCAGCTACCGCGACGTCGACGTGCTGCTGGTCGACGACATCCAGTTCATCGAGGGCAAGGAAGGTATTCAGGAGGAGTTCTTCCATACCTTCAACACGCTGCACAACGCCAACAAGCAGATCGTCATCTCCTCCGACCGGCCGCCCAAGCAGCTCGCCACCCTCGAAGACCGCCTCCGGACGCGGTTCGAGTGGGGCCTGATCACCGACGTCCAGCCGCCCGAACTCGAGACCCGCATCGCCATCTTGCGCAAGAAAGCACAAATGGAGCGACTTGCGGTTCCCGACGACGTCCTCGAACTCATTGCCAGCAGCATCGAACGCAACATCCGCGAACTCGAGGGCGCCCTGATTCGGGTCACCGCGTTCGCCTCGTTGAACAAGACTCCGATCGATAAGGCGCTGGCCGAAATCGTGCTGCGTGACCTCATCGCCGACGCCAGCACGATGCAGATCAGCGCGGCAACAATCATGGCTGCCACCGCTGAGTACTTCGACACCACAGTGGAAGAACTCCGCGGGCCCGGCAAGACGCGCGCCCTGGCGCAGTCACGCCAGATCGCGATGTATCTCTGCCGCGAGCTCACCGACCTGTCGCTGCCCAAGATCGGACAGGCATTCGGGCGCGATCACACCACGGTGATGTACGCGCAGCGCAAGATCCTGTCCGAAATGGCCGAGCGTCGTGAGGTCTTCGATCACGTCAAAGAGCTCACCACCCGTATCCGCCAGCGCTCCAAGCGCTGACTCCGGGCCGCCCCGGCCGCCCGCCGGCACATTTTTTCCTAAAAACTTCCCACCCGCCTGTCACACCCGCCACACCCGCGCCTTGTGCGCAGGACTGTGCACAACACAATCAAACATCCGTGTACTACGGGACGCCGCGTGCACAACCGCCCTCGCTCCCCAATGGCCCAACACCGGACTCACAGTTATGCACCCCGTCATCCACAGCCCCATGCCCGCCCTAGCTGCGTCGAACCCCGGCTGTCCCCAGGATGCACAGGCCTTATTACTAGTACTGAGATCTCTTCGTCGTTTCTTCTTTGAAATACAGCGTTGGGGACGCTTGGTCGAACACCCCGCACGGATGCGCCGGTAACCACGCTTGTCAGGGTTCCCGATTAGCTTTCAAGATGGCCTCGGACGATCTACGGTTGTTCTTCGACTGCCGTTGCGGTCGTCGTTGGCACGACGTGTCAGTGGCGTTCGTCGCGGAGCCCCGTGCTAGCGGAGACGGCTAGCCACTGGACTTTAAAACTCTCGGTAGGTGAAGGGACGCTATGGACGCGGCGACGACAAGAGCTGGCCTCAGCGACTTGAAGTTTCGTTTGGTGCGGGAGTCCTTCGCCGACGCGGTGTCGTGGGTGGCGAAGAACCTGCCGACCCGGCCGGCGGTGCCGGTGCTCTCTGGAGTGTTGTTATCCGGGACCGATGCGGGCCTGACGATCTCCGGATTCGACTACGAAGTTTCCGCCGAAGCGCAGGTGGCAGCCGAAATAGCTTCTCCCGGAAGTGTTTTGGTTTCTGGAAGGTTGTTATCGGACATCACCCGCGCGCTGCCGAACAAGCCGGTCGACTTCTACGTCGACGGCAACCGCGTCGCGCTGAACTGCGGAAGTGCCCGATTCTCGCTGCCGACGATGGCGGTCGAGGATTACCCGACGCTGCCGGGCTTGCCGGAAGAGACCGGCGCATTGGCCGCGGATCTCTTCGCGGAGGCCATCAGCCAGGTGGCCATCGCGGCCGGCCGTGATGACACGTTGCCGATGTTGACCGGAATCCGGGTCGAGATCTCGGGCAACACGGTGGTTTTGGCCGCCACCGACAGGTTCCGGCTGGCGGTGCGCGAGCTGACTTGGTCAGCGTCGTCGCCCGACATCGAAGCCGCGGTGCTGGTGCCGGCGAAGACTTTGGCCGAGGCCGCCCGGGCGGGTGCCGACGGTTCCGAGGTTCGGTTGTCCTTGGGGGCCGGCAGCGGCGTTGGCAAGGACGGGTTGCTCGGCATCAGCGGCAACGGCAAGCGGAGCACGACGCGGCTGTTGGATGCGGAGTTCCCGAAGTTCCGTCAACTGTTGCCCGCCGAGCACACGGCGGTGGCGACCATCAACGTCGCCGAGCTGACCGAGGCGATCAAGCTGGTGGCGTTGGTCGCGGACCGGGGTGCCCAGGTGCGGATGGAATTCTCCGAAGGCTCGCTGCGGTTGTCTGCGGGTGCCGACGACGTGGGCCGCGCCGAAGAGGACCTCGCCGTCGACTTCGTGGGCGAGCCGTTGACGATCGCGTTCAACCCGACCTACCTCACCGACGGGCTGGCCGCGGTCCATTCCGAACGGGTGTCATTCGGTTTCACCACCCCCGGGAAGCCGGCGCTGCTGCGTCCGGCGTCGGGTGACGACAGTTCACCCACCGGCAGCGGACCCTTCGCGGCATTACCGACGGATTACGTCTACCTGCTGATGCCAGTTCGGTTGCCCGGATAGGTGTACGTCCGGCATTTGGGACTGCGCGATTTCCGGTCCTGGGCGCACGCCGACCTCGAATTGGAGCCGGGCCGGACGGTGTTTGTCGGTTCCAACGGGTTCGGTAAAACGAATCTCATTGAGGCGCTGTGGTTTTCGACCACGTTGGGGTCGCATCGGGTTGGCACCGATACCCCCCTGATCAGGGCGGGCGCCGAACGGGCTGTGGTGTCGACGATCGTCGTCAACGAGGGTCGAGAGTGCGCGATCGACCTGGAGATCGCGGCGGGGCGGGCTAATAAGGCGCGGCTCAATCGTTCGCCCGTGCGCAGCACGCGGGAGGTGATCGGCGTCTTGCGCGCCGTGCTTTTTGCTCCCGAAGACCTCGCCCTGGTCCGGGGGGATCCGTCGGAGCGGCGACGCTACCTCGATGATTTGGCGACGGTGCGGCGGCCGGCGGTCGCCGCGGTGCGGTCGGACTACGAGAAGGTGCTGCGCCAGCGTACGGCGCTGTTGAAATCCGCGGCCGGAATCCGGCACCGGGCTGACCGCAGTGCCCTGGACACCCTCGACGTGTGGGACAGCCGGTTGGCGGAACACGGCGCCGAGTTGATGGCCGCACGGATCGACCTGGTGAACGAGTTGGCACCCGAAGTGGAGAAGGCCTATCAACTGCTCGCGCCGGCCTCGCGGCCTGCCTCGATCGCCTACCGAACCAGCCTCGGGCCGCACGCCACAGCGGACGCGGCGGGAACCGATCGCGATTTCCTGGAAACCGCTTTGTTGGCGGCGCTGGCCGAGCGCCGTGCCGCGGAATTGGAGCGGGGCATGTCTCTGGTGGGCCCCCATCGCGACGATCTCGACCTCTGGCTCGGTGACCAACCCGCCAAAGGCTTTGCCAGCCATGGGGAATCATGGTCCTTCGCGGTGGCGCTGCGGCTGGCCTCCTACGAGTTGTTGCGCGCCGACGGCAGCGAACCGGTGCTCTTACTCGATGACGTATTCGCCGAACTCGATGCGGCCCGCCGTAGGGCGTTGGCGACGGTGGCGGAATCCGCGGAGCAGGTGTTGGTCACCGCCGCGGTGGTCGAGGACATTCCGGCGGACTGGGCCGCCAGGCAGATACCGATTGATTTGCGCGACGACGACCTCGGTCGGGTCTCGGTGGTGAGGTCATGACGGGCAGCGGCGACGAACAAGAATCGACGCCGGCCGACCCGGGCCTGCTGCGCGGCATCGACTTGGTTCGGCGCACGCTCGAGGAAGCCCGCGCCGCGGCCCGCGCGCAAGGCAAGGATGCCGGACGCGGCCGCGCGACCCCGGCGCCGAGCCGCCGCGTCGCGGGGCATCGCCGAAGCTGGTCGGGGCCCGGCCCGGACGCCCGCGATCCCCAGCCCCTCGGCCGTCTCGCCCGGGACTTGGCCAAGAAGCGCGGGTGGTCGGCGCAGGTGGCCGAAGGAACCGTGCTCGGAAACTGGGCGTCCGTGGTCGGTCAGCAGATCGCCGACCACGCGACGCCGACGGCGTTGAGCGACGGGGTCCTCAGCGTGGCCGCCGAATCGACCGCGTGGGCCACGCAATTGCGGATGATTCAGTCGCAACTGTTGGCCAAGATCGCCGCGGCCGTGGGCAACGGTGTGGTCACGCAGTTGAAAATCACCGGGCCCGTGGCGCCGTCGTGGCGCAAGGGGCCGCGCCACATCGCCGGAAGGGGCCCGCGCGACACCTACGGTTAACGGCGCGACCGGCGACGAACCATCCCCAGACACGGTTTCATCAACAGGCCGCTGAAAGCCGCCAGGACGACGTGAAGCGGGTTGACGCACGTCGGGACGCGGCGTCAACAGAGAAATCGCCCGCACGGCGCAGTTAGCTGGGTGGAAACGCGCCCAGAGAATCGGTGCGGGCGGCTCATCACGGTAGACTGGCTGCATGCGGCTGATGCGGTGACTGGAACCGCCCGCATGAAACCCCAAGGAGAGCATTCCGACCGTGGCTGCCCAGAAGAAGAAGGCGCAAGACGAATACGGCGCGTCAGCGATCACCGTGCTCGAGGGCCTGGAGGCCGTCCGCAAACGCCCCGGCATGTACATCGGGTCCACCGGTGAGCGCGGTCTGCACCACCTCATTTGGGAGGTGGTCGACAACTCGGTGGACGAGGCGATGGCCGGTTACGCCACCCGGGTCGATGTGCGGCTCCTCGACGACGGCAGCGTGGAGGTGGCCGACGACGGGCGCGGCATCCCGGTGGCCATGCACGCGACCGGCGCCCCAACCGTCGACGTGGTGATGACGCAGCTGCACGCCGGCGGCAAGTTCGGTGGCGAAAACAGCGGCTACACGGTTAGTGGTGGGTTGCACGGCGTCGGCGTGTCGGTGGTCAACGCGCTGTCCACCCGGCTGGAAGTCAACATCAAACGCGACGGCCACGAATGGTTCCAGTATTACGACCGTGCCGTGCCCGGCACCCTCAAGCAGGGTGAGTCGACCAAGAAGACCGGAACCACGATCAGGTTCTGGGCCGACCCTGAGATCTTCGAAACGCTGGAGTACGACTTCGAGACCGTCGCACGCCGCCTGCAGGAGATGGCGTTTCTGAACAAGGGCCTCACGATCAACCTCACCGACGAACGAGTCGAGCAGGACGAGGTCGTCGACGAAGTGGTCAGCGACACCGCCGAAGCGCCCAAGTCCGCGGAGGAGAAGGCGGCGGAAAACGCTGCGCCGCACAAGGTCAAGCACCGCACGTTCCACTACCCCGGCGGCCTGGTCGACTTCGTCAAGCACATCAATCGCACCAAGAGCCCGATCCAGCAGAGCGTCATCGACTTCGACGGAAAAGGCACCGGTCACGAGGTCGAAATCGCCATGCAATGGAACGGCGGCTACTCGGAGTCGGTCCACACCTTCGCCAACACCATCAACACCCATGAGGGCGGCACCCATGAAGAGGGCTTCCGCAGCGCCCTGACCTCGGTGGTGAACAAGTACGCCAAAGACAAGAAGTTGCTCAAGGAGAAGGACGCCAACCTCACCGGCGACGACATCCGGGAAGGCCTGGCGGCGGTCATCTCGGTCAAGGTCGCTGAGCCCCAGTTCGAGGGCCAGACCAAGACCAAACTGGGTAACACCGAGGTCAAATCGTTCGTGCAGAGGGTGTGCAACGAACAGTTGACGCACTGGTTCGAGGCCAACCCCTCTGAGGCGAAAACCGTTGTGAACAAGGCGGTTTCGTCGGCACAAGCGCGGATCGCAGCCCGCAAGGCGCGCGAGCTGGTGCGCCGCAAGAGCGCCACCGACCTCGGCGGGCTGCCCGGGAAGCTCGCGGACTGCCGCTCTACCGACCCGCGGAAATCCGAACTATATGTGGTGGAGGGCGATTCGGCGGGCGGCTCGGCGAAGAGTGGCCGCGACTCGATGTTCCAGGCGATCCTGCCGTTGCGAGGCAAGATCATCAACGTCGAAAAGGCGCGCATCGACCGGGTGCTGAAGAACACGGAGGTCCAGGCGATCATCACCGCGCTCGGCACCGGCATCCACGACGAATTCGACATCAGCAAGTTGCGCTACCACAAGATCGTGTTGATGGCCGACGCGGACGTCGACGGCCAGCACATCTCGACCCTGCTGCTGACGTTGCTGTTCCGCTTCATGCGGCCGCTGATCGAAAACGGGCACGTCTTCCTCGCGCAGCCGCCGCTGTACAAGCTGAAGTGGCAGCGGACCGACCCGGAGTTCGCCTACTCCGATCGCGAACGCGACGGCCTGCTCGAGGCCGGGCTCAAAGCCGGCAAGAAGATCAACAAAGAGGACGGCATCCAGCGCTACAAAGGCCTGGGTGAGATGGACGCGAAAGAATTGTGGGAGACCACGATGGACCCGTCGGTCCGGGTGCTGCGCCAGGTCACCCTGGACGACGCCGCGGCCGCCGACGAGTTGTTCTCGATCCTGATGGGCGAGGACGTCGACGCGCGCCGCAGCTTCATCACCCGCAACGCCAAAGACGTTCGCTTCCTGGATGTCTGACGTACTCGTCAGGCACGCCAACCCACAAAGGGGAATAGATGACTGACACCACGCTGCCACCCGGCGACGAGGCCGGCGACCGCATCGAACCGGTCGACATTCAGCAGGAGATGCAGCGCAGCTACATCGATTACGCGATGAGCGTGATCGTCGGGCGCGCGCTGCCAGAGGTGCGTGACGGGCTCAAGCCGGTACACCGCCGCGTGCTTTATGCGATGTACGACTCGGGCTTCCGCCCGGACCGCAGTCACGCCAAGTCGGCGCGCTCGGTCGCCGAGACGATGGGCAACTACCACCCCCACGGCGACGCGTCGATCTACGACACCCTGGTGCGGATGGCGCAGCCGTGGTCGCTGCGGTACCCACTGGTCGACGGTCAGGGTAACTTCGGCTCTCCGGGCAACGATCCACCAGCCGCGATGCGCTACACCGAGGCGCGGCTAACCCCGCTTGCCATGGAGATGCTGCGTGAAATCGACGAGGAGACAGTCGATTTCATCCCGAACTACGACGGCCGGGTGCAGGAGCCGACCGTGCTGCCCAGCCGGTTCCCCAACCTGCTGGCCAACGGCTCCGGCGGCATCGCGGTCGGGATGGCGACCAACATCCCGCCACACAACTTGCGCGAGCTCGCCGAGGCCGTCTACTGGTGCCTGGACAACCACGAGGCCGACGAAGAAGCCACCCTGGCCGCAGTCTGCGAGCGGGTCAAGGGCCCGGACTTCCCCACCCACGGTCTGATCGTCGGGTCGCAGGGCATCCACGATGCCTACACCACCGGTCGGGGATCGATCCGGATGCGCGGAGTCGTTGAGATAGAAGAAGATTCGCGGGGCCGCACCTCGATCGTCATCACCGAGTTGCCCTATCAGGTCAACCACGACAACTTCATCACGTCGATCGCAGAGCAGGTCCGCGACGGCAGGCTTACCGGAATCGCCAACATCGAGGACCAGTCCAGCGATCGGGTCGGCCTGCGCATCGTCGTCGAGATCAAGCGCGACGCGGTGGCCAAGGTGGTGCTGAACAACCTCTACAAGCACACCCAGCTGCAAACCAGCTTCGGCGCCAACATGTTGTCGATCGTCGACGGGGTGCCGCGCACGTTGCGGCTGGACCAGATGATCCGCTACTACGTCGCGCACCAACTCGACGTCATCGTCCGGCGCACCACCTACCGGCTGCGCAAGGCCAACGAACGCGCCCACATCCTGCGCGGTCTGGTCAAGGCGCTCGACGCGCTGGACGAGGTCATCGCGCTGATCCGGGCGTCGGAAACCGTCGACATCGCCCGGGCCGGACTTATCGAGCTGCTCGACATCGATGAGATCCAGGCCCAGGCCATCCTCGACATGCAGTTGCGCCGCCTGGCCGCTCTGGAGCGCCAGCGCATCATCGACGACCTGGCCAAGATCGAGGCCGAGATCGCCGACCTGGAAGACATCCTGGCCAAGCCGGAACGGCAGCGCGGGATCGTTCACGACGAGCTCGCCGAGATCGTCGACAAGCACGGCGACGATCGGCGGACCCGGATCATCGCGGCCGACGGTGACGTCAACGATGAGGACCTGATCGCCCGCGAAGAGGTCGTCGTCACCATCACCGAGACCGGTTATGCCAAGCGAACCAAGTCCGACCTCTACCGCAGCCAGAAGCGCGGCGGCAAGGGCGTGCAGGGCGCCGGTCTCAAGCAGGACGACATCGTCAAGCACTTCTTCGTCAGCTCGACGCACGACTGGATCCTGTTTTTCACCACGCAGGGCCGGGTCTATCGCGCCAAGGCGTACGAACTGCCCGAGGCGTCCAGGACGGCGCGCGGTCAGCACGTGGCGAACCTGCTGGCCTTCCAGCCCGAGGAGCGCATCGCCCAGGTCATCCAGATCCGAAGTTACGAGGACGCCCCGTACCTGGTGCTGGCCACGCGCAACGGCCTGGTCAAGAAGACCAAGCTGACCGACTTCGACTCGAACCGATCGGGTGGAATCGTCGCGATCAACCTGCGCGACAACGACGAGCTCGTCGGCGCGGTGCTGTGCTCGTCGGACGAGGACCTGCTGCTGGTATCGGCCAACGGCCAATCCATCCGGTTCTCGGCGACCGACGAGGCGCTGCGCCCGATGGGCCGCGCCACCTCCGGCGTCCAGGGCATGCGGTTCAACACCGACGATTACCTGTTGTCGCTCAACGTGGTTCGCGAGGGCACGTACCTATTGGTGGCGACGTCCGGCGGCTACGCCAAGCGCACCGCGATCGAGGAGTATCCGGTGCAGGGCCGCGGCGGCAAGGGCGTGCTGACGGTGATGTACGACCGGCGGCGCGGCAAGCTGGTGGGCGCGCTGATCGTCGACGAAGACAGCGAGCTCTACGCCATCACCTCCGGCGGCGGGGTAATCCGCACGGCGGCGAGGCAGGTCCGTAAGGCGGGACGGCAGACCAAGGGTGTTCGCCTGATGAACCTGGGCGAGGACAACACGCTGCTGGCCATCGCGCGCAACGCCGAGGAGAACGCGGACGAAGTCGTCGACGAAGCGGAAGGCGCCGCGGACGCAGACGGCTAGTCGTTGACAATCCGCGCGGTCCGACGAACGGCCGGGCAATTAGACTCGGCCCGACCGGACAAAATGCGACGCCCCCGCGGCCGTGGCAGGAGAGCTAAGGAGTCGGGGTGACCTCACCGAACGAGCCGGGCGCCCCCAAACAGGGCGATGGCCTTAATGGGGATGGCTCGGCCGAGCGTGCCGGCGCCCACCGCGCGACGCCGCCCGCACCGGCCGGCCGCGCTCCGGACGCCGGGGACTCACCGCCGTGGCAGCGTGGCGGTCCCCGGCCCCCGCAGGCGCCGCAACGGCAGACCGAGCCGCCCACCGAGGCGCGCCAGTCCGGCCCGCCCAGTGGTGTCGAGGCGCGGCTCAACCGGTTCATCTCCGGCACCGCGGCCCCCGGCGCACCCGCGCAGGGCAAAAACCCGCCGCACGACAACGACGCCCCGCAGGGGCGTGGCGACGGGCCGCCGGCGGAGGCTTACGCCAGCGAGTTGCCCGACCTGTCCGGCCCGATTCCGCGGGGCCCCCAGCGCAAAGCGTCACCCGACCGCGCGCCGGAGCCGTCGACCCAGGCGGGATCCGGCCGGTCGTCGGCCACGGAAAACCGGGAGGGCCGCGAGACCCGCGAGAGCCGCACCCAGGTGTCGCGGCGACCGCGCGGGCCCGTGCGGGCCAGCATGCAGATCCGCCGGATCGATCCGTGGAGCACGCTGAAGGTCTCGCTGTTGCTCTCGGTCGCGTTGTTCTTCGTCTGGATGATCGCCGTGGCGTTCCTGTATCTCGTCCTCGGCGGCATGGGCGTGTGGTCGAAGCTGAACAGCAACGTCGGCGACCTGCTGAACAACACCAGCGGCAGCAGCGGCGAACTGGTCTCCAGCGGCACCATCTTCGGCGGGGCCGTGTTGATCGGCCTGGTCAACATCGTGTTGTTGACGGCGATGGCCACCATCGCCGCGTTCGTCTACAACCTGACCACCGATCTGATCGGCGGCATCGAGGTGACGTTGGCCGACCGCGACTAGCGTTTTTGGGGGTCGGGCGGCAATTGCGGTAATCTCGTCGCTCGGCCGTACGCGTGTACGGGCCTATAGCTCAGGCGGTTAGAGCGCTTCGCTGATAACGAAGAGGTCGGAGGTTCGAGTCCTCCTAGGCCCACAACCATGTGCCCATCAAGACGTTGCGTAAGACTTGCCCTGCCAATCACACTGATCGCTGTGGTGGCGGCGGTGGCGTGGTCCCGACGCGGGGTCGAGATCTGGCACGTGGCGGTGGACGACACCACGGGTCAGCCACCACCCGAGCCCGGCGAGGGGCCTTAGCTCAGTTGGTAGAGCACCGCCTTTGCAAGGCGGGTGTCAGGGGTTCGATTCCCCTAGGCTCCACAAATCGTGGGCGCGCCGACGTGCGTCCACGCCGCCGGGAACAGCCAACGGAAACGGTTGGCGTAACTCGCGACCCGCCCGAATTTGGCGCGGGTTTTGCGTCCCGGATCGATAGCTATCCCGCTAGTGTGTAAGCACTGATCGCGTGCCGAATAAGTCGCAGCCGCAGCGAAAGCGGTTGACCTGCGAGAAAGCCCACCGCCAAACCACACACCCTCGATATCGACGTCGCAGTAGGCAGCCCCACAACCCGACAGTTGCTATCGCGCGATAGGCAGCCGACAGCGCGACTCCGCCTTTGCTGTGAGGAGGAAACGGCTTTGTTCGGGCCAATATCAAGGGCGCGTGTGCGGGGCGGGCTATGTCTTCGCACCCGGTAGCCACTCCCGTCGCGGTCATCGGCATGGCTTGCCGCCTGCCCGGAGGCATCGATTCTCCAGAACAGTTGTGGGAGGCCTTGCTCCGCGGCGATGACCTGGTCACCGAAATTCCACCCGAGCGGTGGGACGCCGACGAGTTCTACGATCCCCAGCCCGGTGTGCCCGGTCGGTCCGTCTGCAAATGGGGCGCGTTTCTGGACGACGTCGCCGGCTTCGACCCGGAGTTCTTCGGCATCACCGACAACGAGGCGACCGCGATGGACCCGCAGCACCGCCTGCTGCTGGAAACCTCGTGGGAGGCCATGGAGCACGGCGGCCTGACCCGAGAGACGCTGGCCGGTTCCCGCACCGGCGTCTTCATGGGACTGATGCACGACGACTACCAATTGGTGCACGCGGACGCCAACGCCCTGGAGGGCCCGTACGGCTACCTGGGCAATAGCTTCGCCATGGGCTCCGGACGCGTTGCCTACACGATGGGGCTACGCGGTCCGGCGATGACGGTGGATACCGCCTGCTCGTCGGGGCTTGCGGCGGTGCATATGGCGTGCCGCAGCCTGCATGACGGCGAAAGCGAGCTCGCATTGGCGGGCGGCGCCTCGGTGTCGTTCGAACCGCGTAAGTCCTGCTCGGGTTCCGCCATCGGAATGCTGTCTGCCACGGGACGCTGCCGCGCCTTCGACGTCGGCGCCGACGGGTTCGTGGCCGGCGAGGGCTGCGTCGTCTTGTTGCTCAAACGGTTGGCGGATGCCTTGCGCGCGGGCGACCGAATCTTGGCTGTGCTCCGCGGCACCGCGGCAAACCAGGATGGCCACACGGCGAACATCGTGACGCCGTCACGGGCCGCACAGGTCGAGGCCTATCGGGCCGCCCTGGCGGCGGCGGACGTGGACGCCCGCACCGTCGGCATGGTGGAAGCACACGGTCCCGGAACGCCGGTGGGTGACCCCGTCGAATACGCCAGCCTGGCGGAGGTGTACGGCGCGGACGGGCCGTGCGCGCTCGCATCCATCAAGACCAACTTCGGGCACACCCAGTCGGCCGCCGGAGCCCTCGGCCTGATGAAAGCCGTTCTCGCGCTGCAACACGGGGTGGTCCCGCGCAACCTGCACTTCACCCAATTACCCGACGAACTGCCCCGTATCAAGACCAATCTCTTTGTGCCGCAGGCTAATACACCGTGGCCCAGCCAGCACGGACCGCGCCGGGCGGCGGTGTCGTCGTACGGGTTCTCGGGGACCAATGTGCATGCGATCGTGGAGCAAGCACCGGTCACATCGGGCGCCCCGCCGACTCCCCCGGCGATCGATGGCCCGCTGCTCTTCCCGCTGTCCGCCACGTCGGCAGACGGGCTGCGGCGCACCGCCGGACGGCTCGCGGACTGGGTCGAAAAACACGCTCCCGGGCTCGCCGCATCGGACCTGGCGTACACGCTCGCCCGGCGGAGGGCGCACCGGACGGTGCGCACCGCGGTCATCGCCGGCACGCTCGACGAGCTGACCACGGGGCTGCGGGGGGTCGCCGCCGGCGACTTCCCTTATCAGCCGGCGGTCGGGCAGGACGACCGAGGACCGGTCTGGTTGTTTTCCGGCCAGGGCTCGCAGTGGGCGGCGATGGGCGCGGAGTTGCTCACTACCGAACCGGTGTTCGCCGCGACGGTCGCGACGGTGGAGCCGCTGATCGCCCGGGAATCGGGTTTCTCAGTCACCCAGGCGATTTCGACACCCGCCACGGTGACCGGGATCGACCGGATCCAGCCGGCGTTGTTCGCCATGCAGGTCGCGCTGGCGGCCACGATGAGGGGCTACGGGGTGCGGCCGGGCGCCGTGATCGGCCACTCGATGGGCGAGGCCGCGGCCGCGGTCGTGGCCGGGGCGTTGTCGCTGGAGGACGGCGTCCGCGTGATCTGCCGCCGCTCCCGGCTGATGTCGACAATCGCCGGCTCCGGCGCAATGGCGTCGGTGGAACTGCCGGCCGAGCAGGTCCTTTTGGAACTCATGGCCCGGGGTGTCGACGACGTCGTGCTGGCGGTGGTGGCCTCACCGCAGTCGACGGTGGTCGGCGGCGCCGCGC
This sequence comes from Mycobacterium sp. E1715, assembly GCF_001667625.1. NCBI lineage: Bacteria > Bacillati > Actinomycetota > Actinomycetes > Mycobacteriales > Mycobacteriaceae > Mycobacterium > Mycobacterium sp. E1715. Next base: position 3,327 of record NZ_LZJJ01000092.1, on the reverse strand, counting down.
AGGCCGTGCGCGACCTGGTCACCGCGTGGGAGCAACGCGACGTGCCTGCGCGCGAGATCGCCGTCGACGTGGCATCGCACTCCCCGCAGGTGGATCCGATCCTCGACGAGCTGTCCGACGCCCTCGCAGAGGTCGACCCCAGGACACCCGACGTACCCTTCTACTCCGCGACCGCATTCGACCCGCGCGAGCAGCCCGTGTGTGACGCCTGGTATTGGTCGGACAATCTGCGCCACATGGTGCGTTTCGCGGCCGCCGTGCAGGCGGCGTTGGAGGACGGCCACCGCGTGTTCGCGGAGTTGGCGCCGCATCCGCTACTCACCCATGCGGTCGAACAGACCGCGGCCAGCCTCGGTATGCCGCTGGCCGCCCTCAGCGCCATGCGCCGAGAGCAGGAACTCCCGCACGGGCTGCGCGGCTTTCTGGCGGATCTGCACGATGCCGGCGCGGCCGTCGACTTCTCGGTGCTCTATCCGGGCGGCCAACTGGTGGACGTTCCGCTCCCGACGTGGAGCCACCGCCGACTGCTGCTGAACCGCGACGGTCAGGATTCGCGGGCACGCGGCGCCTGGACCGTCCCGGTGCACCCGCTGATGGGGCCACATGTGCGGCTGCCCGAGGAACCCGAGCGCCACGTCTGGCAGGGCGAGGTTGGAACCGTGGCGCAGCCCTGGCTGGGCGACCACCGCATCCACCACGTGGCCGTTCTCCCGGGGGCGGCGTACTGCGAGATGGCGTTGGCCGCGGCTCGCACGATCTTCGGTGAGAAGTCGGAGGTTCGCGACATCGCATTCGAGGCGACGCTGCTGTTGGACGACGAGACTCCAGTGTGCGCGGACGCGTCGATGACCGCGCCCGGCGTCGCCGGTTTCGTGGTGCAGAGCTTTCAGCAGCGCAAGCCGATTCGGCGGGCGACGGCGGTGCTGCGGGCGGGAGGACGGGAGGACCGCCCGGCGGCTTACGACATCGCAGGCCTGCTCGCGGCCCACTCGTGCCGGCTGGACGGGGTCGAGCTGCGGAACCAGTTCGACGACCACGGTTTGCAGTATGGCGCGGCCTTCGCCGGACTGGCCGCGGCGCACAGCGCGGGCGAGGGCGCCGCCACGGTGCTGGCGGAGGTCGCGCTGCCCGGTGCCATCCGCTCGCAACACAGCGCCTACGGCGTCCACCCCGCGCTGCTTGACGCGTGCTTTCAATCGGTTGCGGCGCACCCCGCGGCCCGAGTCGCGGGCAGCGCCGGGCTGCTGTTACCGCTTCGCGTCCGCGGTATCCGGCTCTACGCCGAGACCCGCGGAGCGCGGTACTGCTACACGACGGTGTCAACCGCCGACGGGGCCGGCGTTGAGGCCGACCTCGAGGTGCTTGACGAACAAGGGACCGTGCTGCTGGCCGTGGACGGACTGCAAGTCAGCACCGGAGCCGCCGAGGGTGCCCATCGCGATCGCGTGCTGAACGAACGACTGCTGACCATCGAGTGGACACAGCGAACACTGCCCGATGTGGAACACCTGGGCCGGGAATCATGCTTGCTGATCAGCACTTCCGCCACGGCGGACGTGATGGCGACCAGCCTGGCCGATGCGGTGAAGTCCGCGGGCACCGAATGCGCGACCATGACATGGCCGCAGCACTGCGACCATTTGTCCAACTCCGAAACCCTGGGCTCGCACCTTGGTGTCGGCAGTGTCCGCCGGGTGGTCATCCTGACCGGGCCGAAAAACGGCAACCCCGATGAGGAGTGCGCCCAGCGTGGCGGGGACTATGTCCGTCATCTCACGCGAATTGCCAGGCATATCACCAAGATCGACCAAGAGCCGCCGCGTCTCTATGTCGTGACGCGCAATGCCCAGGCCGTTGTGCCGGGGGACGTGAACAACCTGGAGCAGGCCGGGCTACGCGGCCTGGTGCGAGCTATCGGCACCGAATATCCGCACCTGCGCCCAACGCTGATCGACACGGACGAGGAGACCGACGCCGAGCAACTGGCCAGACAACTGTTGGGGCCTTCAGACGAGGACGAGACGGCCTGGCGGAACGGTCGGTGGCACACCGCCCGCGTGGCCCCCGGGCCGCTGAGGCCTGAGGAGCGGCGTACCGGCGTGGCGGATCACCCCGATGACGGGATGCGCATGCGGATCCGCACGCCCGGCGATTTGGAAACGCTGGAACTGGCGGCGTTTGAACGATTCCCGCCGGGGCGGGGGGAGATTGAGGTCGCGGTCACCGCATCCAGCATCAACTTCTCCGACGTTCTGGTCGCAGCAGGCGGGCAGGCCGGTGGTAACGGCGATGCAGCACGCCTCGGGACGGACTTCGCGGGCGTCGTGACCGCCGTGGGTCCCGACGTCTCCACCCATCGGGTGGGTGACCACGTCGGCGGGTTCTCTGAAAGTGGTTGCTGGGCAACGTTCGTCACCTGCGACGCCCGCCTGGCTGCGACACTGCCGCCGGGCCTCACCGACGACCGGGCGGCTGCGGTGACCACTCCGCACACGATCGCCTGGTACGCCTTGCACGAGCAGGCAAGGATCGCCAACGGCGAACGGGTGTTGATCCATTCCGCCGCGGGCGGCGTAGGGCGGGCAGCGATCGCGATCGCCCGCGCCGCGGGAGCCGAAATCTTCGCCACCGCCGGAAGCGAGGAACGGCGGGAGTTGTTGCGCGACATCGGAATCAACCACGTCTATGACTCCCGCGGTGTCGAGTTCGCGGAACAGATCCGCCGCGACACCGACGGATATGGTGTCGACATCGTGCTCAACTCGCTGTCGGGCGCGGCGCAACGTGCCAGCCTGGAGGTGTTGGCCGCCGGCGGACGATTCGTGGAGATCGGTAAGCGGGATGTCGATGCGAATACCAGGGTGGAGCTCTTTCCATTCCGGCGAAACCACACGTTCCACTACGTCGATCTGGCGTTGATGTCGCAGAGCCATCCAAAGCGAGTGGGCGGGTTGCTGGACACCGTGTACCGCCTTGTCGCACAGGGTGAGCTGCCGACACCGGACATCACCCACCACGCGCTCGGCGATGCCGCCGCGGCCCTCCGAGCGAAAAGCGAGGCCGAGCATACGGGCAGGGTCCTCCTCGATGTGCCGCAGACCGGGAGCTCAGTACGATGCGGCCGCAGCCGGCCGCGGCCATCCTTTCGGCGAGGAAGAGCCCGATGCCGCCCAGGCCACCGGTAATGATGTAGGAGCCGTCGTTCCGGAAGGTCCGGGCTTGACCGGGTGGTACGACGACGTTGGTGTGACCGGTCTGCGGCACATCGAGGAGGACCCTGCCCGTATGCTCGGCCTCGCTTTTCGCTCGGAGGGCCGCGGCGGCATC